>DASYQV010000078.1:0-12359 GCA_036005125.1 Vicinamibacterales bacterium | reverse complement strand
GAGGTCGCGCGCGACGGCAAGCATCGAATCCTCGACACGTTCGCAGCGATGGTCTCGGGAGCCCGTCTCAAACCCGGTGAGCTGGCGATTCGGTTCGTACGAGGACAAGGCGGCGTTCGTGAAGCCTCGATTCTGACGACCGACATCAGGACGTCGGCAATCAACGCCGCATTGGCCAACGGCATGTTCGGCCACGCCGACGAAACGGACGATTTCGAGCCGGTGACCAAGGCGCATCCCGGCTGCTCCGTCGTACCCGCCGCGCTCGCGATGGCCGAGCGCGAAGGGCGCTCCGGCACCGAGCTGCTCAGGGCCGTGACGCTCGGCTACGACGTGTGCTGCCGATTTCTCATGGCGCTCGGCCCGGACCTCGTGCGCGCCACGCACCGCAGCGCCGAGGGCGTCAGCGCCACATTTGGCAGCGCGGCGGCCGCGGCTTCTCTGGCCGCCTGGACGAAACCGGGATGCGCTACGCCCTCTCGTATGCCGCGCAGCAGGTGTCCGGCATCTGGAGCTGGGCGCGCGACATCGAGCACGTCGAGAAGGCGTTCGATCTCGGCGGGATGGGCGCGCGCAATGGCGTCACGGCGGCGATCATGGCCGCCAGCGGATTCACGGGCGTTCGCGAGGTCCTCGAGGGCGAGCACAATCTGCTCGAAGCATTTTCCACCGAGCCCAAGCCGGAAGAAATGGTGGCCGGCCTCGGGAGCCGGTTCTTCGTCGCCGACACGGCAATCAAGGTTTTTTCAGTGGGCTACCCGATCCAGGCGCCGCTCGATGCCTTCCTCCGGCTGCGGCGTGAGCATGCGCTCACGGTCGACAACGTCGAACGCATCGTGGTGAGACTGCCGGAAGACGGAGCGCGCGTTGTCGACAACCGCGCCATGCCGGACGTGAACTGTCAATACATCATCGCGGTGGCGCTCGTCGACGGCACCGTCTCGTTCTCGAGCAGCCACTCGCACGAGCGAATGACGGATCCGCAGGTGCGCGCGGTGAAAGAGCGCGTGCGGCTGGTGCCCGATCGCGCGTTGATGGATCCGGCCGCGCCACGCAGCGGTCTCGTCGAGGTGACGCTTCGGGACGGCCGAACGGTCAGCCACTTCACACGTCATCCGCCGGGCACGAAGGAGAGTCCATTGGACACCGAGGGCGTCAACGCCAAGGCGAAGCGCCTCATGGAGCCCGTGCTTGGCGGCAGGCGGACTGACGCTCTCATCGAGCGCGTACACGCGTTGGAGGACGTGAAAAACGTCAGCGAGCTTCGGCCGTTGCTCACGCTCTGACCCGGTCACAAAGGAGAGCGCACATGAAAACAATCGCGACCACGATCCTCATGGTGGCGATCATCGCGGCGATCGCCACGTCGGCGCCATCGTCGCAGAGCGGCGAATCGAGCCACACGGTCGGGCAGGCCGACATGGATCGGTGGAAGGTCGAGCTCTCGAATTGGGGCCGCTGGGGAAAAGACGACGAGAAGGGCACGCTCAATCTGATTACGCCTGACAAGCGCAAGCAGGCGGCCGACCTGGTCAGGGATGGCGTGACGATCTCGCTCGCGCGGCCCGCGAACACGGAGAAGGCCGTCGACAACCCGCAGCCCTACGAGAACGTGATGCTTTCCGTCCGCGGACCGGCGTCGTCCGATCGAATTGCCGTGTCGTTTCACGGCTACGCCCATACGCACCTCGACGCGCTCGGGCACCACTTCTTCGACGGGAAGCTGTATAACGGGTTCTCACGCGACGAGCACGTCACGATGGACGGCGGCGCCCGGAAGGGGTCGATCTACAACGTCAAGGACGGCGTGTTCACGCGCGGTATTCTCATGGACATCCCGCGGCTCAAGGGCGTGCCGTACCTCGAGCCGGGAACGCCCATTTTCGTGGAAGATCTGGAGGCCTGGGAGAAGCAGGCGCGGGTGAAGGTGTCGGCGGGCGATGCCCTGTTCATCCGGACGGGACGCTGGACCCGTCGAGCCAGGCTCGGTCCGTGGGAAGTGAGCAAGATGGCGGCCGGGCTCGACGCGTCCGTGATTCCATGGCTTCGACAGCGTGATGTTGCCGTGATTGGCAGCGAGTCGGCGTTGAGCGTCACACCGTTTCCGTCGACGAGCCAGATTCCCGGCCCGGACGACTATCTGCCCGTCCACAACTTCGTCCTCGTGGCGCTCGGCATGAACGTGTTCGACAACTGCGACCTCGACGCGCTCGCCGAGGCTGCTGCCAGCCGGAAGCGATGGGAGTTCCTGCTCACGGCGGCCCCGCTGCCGATCACCAGAGGCACCGGGTCACCGATCAACCCTATTGCGGTGTTCTAACCCTGAGGGCCCCGAAAGGAGGACCGATGATCGTCCACAGAACCGGCGCCATGAAATTCAGGCGACTGCACGTGGTCGTGCTCCTGATGTGTCTCGCTGGCGCGCTGGCTCTCCTGCCGACCGAGCCGAAGGCGGAGGGCCGGAAGCAGATGCCGAAATTCCGCGTCGATCCCTTCTGGCCGAAGCCGCTGCCGAGCGTCAAGGACGCGGACGGGCTCGCGCATCAATGGGTCACTGGTGAGGTGGGAGGAAGCTGCATCGATTCGCACGATCACATCATCACGGTGAACCGGGGGTTCGGGCGTGCAGGTCTGCTGACGCAGGAGGGGACGCAATCGATTCCGGCGCCTCCGGTCATCATGTTCGACACGCAGGGAAACATGGTCAGCAGCTGGGGCGACCCGACGCTGACGCCGGAGGGAGCGGCCGCCGTCCTGCCGAACAGCGTGCACGGCTGCTTTGCCGACTACCAGGACAACATCTGGATCGCCGGCAATGGTGACGGCATCGTGCAGAAGTGGACGCACGATGGCAAGAAGATGCTGTTGCAGATCGGAAAGAAGGGCGAGTGCGACGGCCCGTCGGCACGACCGAAGGCGGCGTATCCGACGTGCGGCGAACCCGGCTACAACAAGAGTGAGATCCTCCTGAACAACCCGGCCGATATCGCCGTTGATCCCACACCGGATCCGGTGACTGGTCAACGCGGGTCCGTCTACATCGCAGACGGCTACGGGAATCACCGCGTGGTGGTGTTCGACGCGACGGGCAAGTTCCTGCGCATGTGGGGTGCGCCGGGCAGCGGTCCGGGCCAGTTCGTCCAGACGGGCGGGGGACATCCGCACTGCGTGGTGCTCGGAAAAGACAACCTCGTGTACGCGTGCGATCGCGGGCAGCATCGGATTCACGTCTTCGACAGGACAGGCGTCCTGAAGCGGACGATTCCAATCGATCCTCCGGATCAGATGAAGTCGACGAACCGCGCCGACGATCTGGTGTTATCGTCCGACGCCGCCCAGAGATTTCTTTACGTGGTGGATCTTGGAAGCGACCGCGTGTGGGTGCTCGAACGTGAGAGCGGCACTCTTCTCGGCGGCATCGGCCGGGCCGGACACATGGCCGGCGAGTTCACGTTCCCGCACACGGTAGTCGTCGACTCGAAGGGGAGCCTGTACGTCGCGGAGACAGTCGGAGGTCGGCGGCACCAGAAGTTCGTGAAGGAGTAGGCATCAGGGATCAGGCACCAGGAATCAGGGCTGTCTCAGGCCTCAGCCTGCCCGACGTCAGAGACAGCCCTGGTTCGCGAGGCTTCGTCAACGCCGCGTGAGTTCCTGGCCGTCCGGCTCTATCCGGAGCAGGGCGCCTTGATTCTCGGCCGTGAGCATGTAGAGCAGGCCGTCCGGTCCCTGGCGCACGTCGCGGATGCGCTGTTTCAGCTCGCGAAGCATCGGCTCGCGCCGGAGCTCTTCCCACTTGTCGTTGAACTCGATCCGCTGCAGTTGTCCGGTGTGTGGCACCTCGCCTTCGCGGAGACCGCCAACGAACACGTTTCCTTTCCAGGCGGGGAAACGATCGCCGGTATAAAACGTCATTCCCGTTACGCCGATCGAAGGCACCCAGAACACCGTCGGAGGTTCGGTGCCCTCGCGCCATGGACGCTCCGACACCGGCGGGCCGTCGTACTTCCGGCCGTAGCTGACGAGCGGCCAGCCGTAATTCCTGCCTGCTTTGAGGACGTTGATCTCGTCCCCACCGTTCAGCCCCTGCTCGGTCGCCCAGAGGTCGCCCGTGACGGGGTTGACGACGAGAGAGTGACCGTTGCGGTGCCCGAGCGTGTAGATGCCCGGCTTGTACTCCGGCCGTCCCACGAAGGGATTGTCCGGCGGAATGCTGCCATCGTCGCGCAGCCGCACTACTTTGCCCGCATAGTCGTTCGGATTCTGGGACCGCGCGCCGTCGGCTGCGCCGCCGGGGGCGCTGATGGTCATGTACAGCATGCCGTCGCGTCCGAACGCGATGCGCGCGGCTTCGGTGCCGGGCGACCCCGACTCGAAGATGTCGCAGACGTCGATCAATGCGTGTCCGTCCCATATGCCGCGCGCCAGCGTGACGGCGCCTGCTTTCGGTCCGACGGGCTTGTGATACGTGAGGTAGATCCAGTGGTTCTCCTCGAAACGTGGATGGAGCGCGACGTCCATCAAGCCTTGGAGACCTTCCGCCCACACCTGCGGCACGCCATCAACCGGCGCCGGGTCCAGCACGCCGTGACGAACAACGCGAAGGCGTCCCGGGCGCTCGGTGATCAACATCGTGTCGTCCGGCAGGAAGGCAATCGACCATGGCTGCTCGAGTCCCCTCGTCAACACGACGACGCGGAGATGCCGCTCTTCCGCCGACTCGATCTTGAACGGACCGTCGGCGAGCGGCGGTGTGGGCCACATGATAGGCGGTGGCCCGCCATCTTCCGGGCGCTGTGGAGCACCGTCCGGCTGGAGTTTCTGCGCGGCGCCCGGGAGTGTCAGAGAAATCGTAAGGATCAAAGCGACGCCAACGAGACCGTTCGGGAAGCGGGACTGGTCATCCATGCACTCCTGCGAAGCATAGCGGGTGCCGGGAGAAGCGCGCTGAGCTCGATCGAACGCAGACCGTGGAGAGCGCGCTGAGCTCGATCGAAACGCAGAGTTCCCCGACGCGCGACGAGAGGCCGCCGAGACGAATTTAAACGCGGAGGCCGCCGAGATCGCTGAGGTTCTTCCTTTAGACGTTCTCGGCGATCTCGGCGACCTCTGCGTTTAATCCGTCTCCGCGGTCTCCCGTTGATCATTCTCTGCGCACTCTGCGCACTCGTGAGCCCGTTATGGCGCGCCGCTCTGCCGTTTCCCAGTGGGCGAACCGAACCCAGAGCGGAGAACTGAGCCCGGAACTGAGAACCGAGATGCGGACCACGATGACCTCACTGGACCGCATGTGAAGGTGCGGCTTACGTACGAACGAACCGAACCCGGAAGGCGAACACGAATCGAGAAGCGAGAACATGAAACCGGGAACGACCCATCTCACAGACGTCGTTGACGCACCAACGATCATCCGTCGAACGCGCGCACGCGATCGTGCAGTCTCCTGCCACGATCCTCTCGATCGGTCGCGTGGACCAACGAGCATTCCCCCTGAAATGATCCGACCGCGACGGCTGCCGATCGTCACGCGCGTCACCCGCCTCGCGACAACGAGAACGGAGCGTCTTGCATCCGGCGCGAACCTGGAAGCCGGGAGGACGCGCGGCGGCGCCGAGGGTAACGCGTTGGAACTAATCGGTCGATCGCTTCCCACCTCGGACCGCGCGTCCGATTCCGATTCGCCAAAACGCACCATTTCTGGCCAATTACGGTTCAACGGCGGTCTGCGCCACCCCTGCAGCGGGAATTGCAAGGGGCGCTGGGCATGAAGGTACCCTCGCCCGTGGCGACCGCATTGTCGCTGCTCTGCACGGTTGGATGCGGTGGAAACACGTTGATACCAACGAGTCCCTCGCCAGCCATTTCGGCGCCCGCAGCCTCGCCCTCGTCGCCCACGCCGGGTGACGAACCGACACAGCAGGTGATCAACGATTCGGTTGCCCCTCTCCGCAGCGGGATGACCCCGTGCTATGTCCAGCGGTACTCGTGCAATGTCTACGGCTTTACGATGCGCCGCGACGGTGCCGTAGAAGTGACGTTGACATGGGAGGGAGGCGAGCGGGCGCTGCTGATCCAGTTGTATGAGAAGGGTTCCCGCCTCGTGCACGAGGACCTGGCACGGCGCGGCGCGCCGCCGCGCATCTCGTTCCGCCGAACCGACCTCGATGCAAGGGATTATGAGCTTCGCGTGGTCAACTACGACGGGATCAACACGATTCCGTTCACGCTGACGCTGCAGAAGTGGGACTGAAGGCTTAAAGCAGCGACGTTCGCTCTCGTTCCGCGTCCCTCCCGACGCTTCCCCTCTTAGCGAAAGTCCGGAGGCCTGCCGGAGGAGGTTCGACCTCATCCGGGCGGCAGCAATATTGCCCTGCTTCGCCGGTCCCCCCGGAAGAGGGCTCGATGCGACACGTTTTCAGTACATATACGGGTCCATGGGATTGGTAAATTCTTCACCCTGGTCGCCGTAGCTTCCGCCGCATCGTCAATGGCGTGTGGTGAAGACTCGTCGCCCTCGGCGCCGACTGCCGTCGTCGCGGCGGCTCCATCGACGCCGACGGCGGCGCCCACGTCTCCCGCGCTGACCGGCCTGTCCCTTTCGGCAGCGTCGGTCGATGGACAATCGCGCCCCGAAGGCACCGTCACGCTCGCGGCCGCGGCACCGGTCGGCGGGGCGAGGATTTCACTGTCGAGCAGCAATACGGCGGTCGCGAAGGTGCCTGTCTCGGTCACGATCGCGCCGGGCGCGGCGCAGGAAACCTTCTCGATCGACACGTCCACCGTTTCAGAACCATCGCCGGTGACGATTTCCGCGTCGTACGCAGGCGTCACCCTTCAGACGCCGCTGATGGTGACCGGGCCTGCGCTCGTGTCCGCGTTCACCGTGCGCAGCCCGTCGAAGGGTATTGGCGGATGCGTGTTGGGGCCGACGATTGAAGAACTCGATTGCACGCTTGACGGTCGCGCATCGCAGGGGTTTGTCGACACGTGGATCTGGACCTAGCCCGTTATGCGGTCGCACAGCGCGTACAAAATTCTCGTTCCGGGCCGCATAACGGGGTAAGAATCGGCCTACGTACGTCCGCTTGAGTTGACCACTCTGAACATCCCGTCGAGTTTCCGCTCTCGTAACGTCCTTACGTCGTTTGTCACAACCTCCCGCCCTCGAGTTGCAAAGCTCAACACGCGTCACACCGCAGCGACTGCTCGTGACACGCGAATGACCTCGTGCTGGGAGCGGGTGGCACTCCTTCTGATTGCGCGAACAGGTGTGAGGTTGCGCATGTCAGCAGGTTTGTTGAGCTCTGCCACGCGCGCGCTGCTCATCCTTTGTGTGTGTGCGCTTCCGCAATCGGCTGGTGCCGACCAGGACGTCTGGACGATCCAGGCCAAGGGGAGCGAGGTGCGGATTCACGTTCGAAGAGGAGGTCTGCTCAGCGCGGCAGGGCACGAGCACGAAGTGATCGCGCCTGCCGTGACGGGCAAGGTACGTATGGATCCGCAGCGGATCGAGCAGGCCACCATCGACCTGACCTTCAACGCGTCCGCTCTCAAAGTCTCGGGAAAGGGCGAACCGCCCGACGACGTGCCCAAAGTGCAGGAGACGATGTTGAGCGAAAACGTGCTCGACGTGGCGAAATACCCGACCATCGCGTTCCGCTCGCGGCAGATCGCTGTCGAGAATCGCGCCGGCAATCACGTGCGTCTCCGGGTCGTTGGCGATCTGACTCTCCACGGCGTCAGCCGGCAGATCGAGAGCCCCGTTGACGTCAATCTCTCCGCCGACCGCTTGACCGCAACCGGCACGCTGGCCGTCAGCCAGACTCAGTTCGGCATCAAACCGGTATCGGCCGGCCTCGGGACGGTGAAGGTCAAGGATGAAGTGACCGTGAGCTACACGTTCACGGCGCACCGCTAGAGGGGAAGTCGGATGCTGCGTTTCCGCACGTTGAAAACGTCGCTCGCGGCACTAGGGCTCATCGGCGCCGTTGAGACCTCAGCCGCACAGCCCGTGGCGATCGGCGTGGAGCGTATCGATTCGGAACGCCCCGAAGCGTGGGCGATGCAGTACTTCACGGGCATCACGTCTGTGGGCGGCTTCACCGTGCCGGAGCGCCGCCAGGCGGGAGCGATATCGTTTGGCGGCGAGCTCGTCTGGATTCCGGTGATGAGCGAAGCGCGACGGCGCGTCGGCTTCAACGGCACCAAGCTCGAAGATCTCAACAAGGCGCCGTTTTTCGTCCGTCCACGTGCGACCGTTGCGCTGCCGGGCGCTCTCGCCGTCACCATTGCATGGGTCCCGCCCGTCGAGACATTCGGCGTCAGACCGAATCTCCTGGCGATGGCGCTGGAACGGCCGATGTACGAATCGACCGCCTGGCGCGTCGGATGGCGGGCGCACGGGCAGACGGGCACTGCCAGAGCGGCGTTCACCTGTCCTCAGGACGCGGTGAGATTTCCACCTGGCACGCTCGCAAACCCCTCGGGCTGCCTCGAGCCATCGTCCGACACGGCCACGCTGCGGTATGTCGCGCTCGAGCTGAGCGCAGGTCAGTCCATCGCCCGGCGTACGGTCGCGCCCCACGGCGCGGTGGCTGTCAATTATTTCGACAATCAGTTCGACGTTGACGCCCGGCGCTTCGACGTCCTGGACGGCGTGCGCCAGGAGTTCATCGACCGCACCAGCCAGAAGTCCCATGCGACGAGGGTTTCGCTTACGGGCGGCGTGGCGTTCCGCCTCGCCGATCGGTTGCAAGCCGTTGTCGACGTCTTCTATATGCCGCTGTGGGTCAAACGGGGAGCGAACGGCGCCCGGCAGAGCGATTCGCTCGTGAACGCGAGAGTGCTGATGATGTACCGAGCTCGCTAGAACAAAAAGATCGCCGCGAGGAAGATCGCGATCATCGAGCAGGCCAGCGCGACCTTTACGGCCATGCCGATCGCGAAACCGACCCATGCGGCCACGCCCGCGCGTCCCGCGCGTGCAAGGTCGCGGTGCACGCTCAGCTCGCCGAGGACCGCGCCCACGAACGGTCCGATGATGAGGCCCGGCAGTCCGAAGAGAAGACCGAGCAGAGTGCCCAGCGCCGCGCCGGCCATCGCGCGAGGGCTGGCGCCCAGCCGTTTCGCTCCCACCGCAGCGGCCACGAAGTCGACGGTGTAGCTGGCTGCCGTAATGATCCCAATCACGATGAGCGTTCCGGCGCCGACGCGCGAAAAGCCATCGGCCGACGCCGCCAGCAGCAGGCCGGCGAAGATGAGGATGGTCCCCGGGAGCGCTGGCAGCACGATGCCGATGAGGCCGACGACGACGAGGATCGTCGCGAGCACCCACAGCAGGAACGTCATGTCCCGGTCGGCATCATCTCGTGGGTGACGTCTGCCGCCAGGACGGGCTCACCAGTTCGATTCGCCAGTTCGGGCCGCCCAGGAACATCGGTCCCTCAGACTTCACGAACGCGGGCGCCTCGCCGCCGAGAACCCAGACGTGGGAATCCGGGGGCTGCTTGCCGACGAGCGGTGCAATCAGCCCGGCGATGCCGCCGATTTCCACCTTCACGATGTAATGCGTCGCCTTGCGCGGCGTCTGGCCGGTGACGAATCGTTCCTCACCCGCGTTGGAGAGGGCCAGCTTCACCAGGCGCGGCTTCGGTGTGGGGACCACCATGGACAACGACGCCGGCAAAGCGTCGGGCTTCACGTTCTTGAGGAGAGTCAGTGTGATCCCGTTCGCCAGATCCGGGGGGAGCTCGAGCTGCTCGTCCTCGACCTTCGGTGAACCGTTCTTGTCCGTGTAGCGCACGTTGACCCGCCCGCTCGCGCAATCGATCGTCATCTCGAGCGGCTGAGGAAACGTCGGCCCCTTCTGCACGAGACGGTCGCTGAGGAGACGGAAATGTTGACCTTGCGAGAAGACAGCCGTCTCGTCTCGAAGCGACCCGTCTTTGAAGCGGAACACGAGGCGGCTCGTGACCCGATCACCGCTCGCGTTCTGGATCAAATCCCCGTCGGCCACGGTCTTGCCGTCCAACGTGCGAAGGGCGAGAAAGCCATGGACGAGGCCTTCCACGTGACGGACGGCGACCGGCTCTCCAGCCAGCCGTGTGGCGGCGAGGACGGTGATACACGCGAGGAGAGCCATGAACGAACGGACCTTGAAAGGTGCCATCAAGTACCCACACACGCGCTGTAAACGCTCAGCCATAGAATCCTCTGCGTGTTACCTTGCACTTGCCGATCCATGAGAAGGCAACATGCGATGGCGGCTGCAGAGCTGACGGGCACTCACCGTGTCCCGTCGCCCCGCGAAGGTCGATTCAAGTTGTGGCCGCGGGTCTTCAGACCCGCGGTTCACGACAGTCGTGCGAACTGCGCGCGGCTCTGAAGACCCGCGCCTCCATCCTCGGGCCGTAGGCCGCATCTTTACTCGGGCCGTAGGCCGCATCTTTAGATGCGGCTCAGTGGGCCGGGTCTGAAGACCCGGCCTACCGGGCCGTTGCCGGGTCTAAAGACCCGGCCTACGTACGGCTGGCAACGTGCGACCCACGAGCTCGTCCGCTTCACGTCGCGATGAACTCGGCGCCACGTGTTAAGATGCGCGGTTCTCACGCGCGTGAATCCTCCTGCAGTCCTTTCCACCGAGCTTCGTCTGGCTCTCGCGCCCGCGAGCACGTACCGTGAACTGATGGCGCGGAAGGCGACCGGTAGCTGGCTCGTCGCCTTCGAGCGCCCGGCGTTCACGGCGCTCCTCATCGGCGCGCTCGTCGCGATCGCCTCGACCGGACGGGTGGCGCTCGGCCTCGTCTCGAGCCTTACCGTCTGCTGGAGTTTTGTGCCGGCGCTTCAAATGGTGGCTGGCGCGATCGTCATCGCTTCGTCCCGAAGCCGCTCGTCTCCCATGCCACGAGCGCTCGCCCTGCTGTTCGCGGGTCACGTGCCGTGGTCGCTGTGGACGCTCGTCGCGGCAGCGTGGGTCGCATCGGTGCCGTTCGTAACCGAAGGTCAGCTCGGGCTCAGCCTGCTCGTCCCTGCCGCGTGGACCGCGTATATCGTCTTCGCATTCTGCCGGACGGTACTGGGCGTGACGGCGCGTGGTGCCGCGTTGAGAACCGCCGCGCACCAGGCGATCGTGTGGACGATCGCCGGAACCTACGTGTTCCTGACGACCGGTATGTGGCCTCGCCTGCTCGGTGCACTCGGCCGATGAGGTCTCCGCGCGGCATTGCGGCAGGGATATTCGTCATCGGCCTCATCGTGGGCACGATTGCAGACAGCCGCGCGACCAGGATATCGCGGCCCGACGAAGGCTACTGGATCCTGGCCGCCGATTTTCACGTCCACGCGTTCGCGGGAGACGGCGCCCTCCCACCCTGGAGTCTCCGGCGCGAGGCCGAACGTGCGGGGCTCGACGTGTTCGCGATCACCAATCACAATCAGGCGTTCACGGCCCGGATCGGCGGGTGGTTGTCCAGGAGGTCGGCGGGCCCGCTGGTGCTCGTCGGCGAGGAGATCACCGGCCGGAATTACCACCTGATCGCTGTGGGCATCGAGCGCGCGATCGATTGGGATCAGTCTGCGCTGGCGGCAGTGAGCGCGGTGCACGCCCAGGGCGGTATCGCCATCGCCGCTCACCCGATGCGCAGGTACTGGAACGCGTTCGATGAGCGGGTGCTGGCGTTGCTCGATGGTGTGGAAGCCGCGCATCCAGCGATCCATGCCGACGAGATCAGCAGGCGCGAGATCGAGGCGTTCTACCATCGCGCAAGAGAGCAGAAGAAAACCCTCGCGGCAATCGGGTCATCGGACTTCCATGCAATTGCTTCGATTGGCATGTGCCGCACGTACGTACTCGCGCGTGAGAACACCGAAGCCGGGGTGATCGACGCCGTACGCCACGGTCGCACGGTCGCCGTCGACGCGCACGGCAACGCCTATGGCGATCCTGAAGACGTGCGGCGTATCGTAGCCCATCGCGCTCGCAACGCTCAGCCCGCGTCTTCGTCCGCGTCCCCGTGGCGGAGATTCGCGGTCACGTTCGTGTGGCTCGGTCTGCTGGGCATGGTCATTCTGAACAATGCGCCATTTCGGTCGGCGCGAGGCTAGGCCATTTGGTCATTTCAGATTGGAGATTGGACCATCGATTTCGCCATTTGGCTGATTGAGCATCTAATTGAGTGATCATTGGTCATTGCAGCTTGCTCATGCCGTGGCAGTGATGTTTTGTAACAGTTCACGCCCTCTGACACTTGGCACGACTTTGTACTTGTACTTTTTGTAGCGATTTCGTACGCTCTCGTCGATGGTGCGAGGGCGCAAGAAGCGGTCGCGACGTGACGAGCCCACGCGCGACACGCATGATCGCG
>DASYQV010000077.1:0-35293 GCA_036005125.1 Vicinamibacterales bacterium | reverse complement strand
GATAGGCCTCAGGGATCAGGCCTCAGGGATCAGGGCTGTCCCAGGCATCAGGCCTGCCTGGTGCCTGAGACAGCCCTGAGGCCTGAGGCCTGATCCCTGAGGCCTCAAGAGATCGCAGCCGGCCGATAAGCCGAATTCTGTCCGCCCTCGCGGCCTTGCGGCCGCTACTGCGCAACGACCATTCCTCTAGGCTCCGCGATCGCTCGCGGGCTCCAGCGACCTACCCGGTGGCTTAGGACGGGCCGTCCTGCTGGCGGGGTCCCCAGCGCGGTAACCGCGCTGGGGCGCCAATGCCACCCTATTTGGCCTTGCTCCGTGCGGGGTTTTGCCTGCCACCCGTGTTGCCACGGGCGCGGTGCGCTCTTACCGCACCTTTTCACCCTTACCTCCGCGAGTCCGGCGCACCTGGAAGGAGTGGCTCACGCCTTCGATGGGCGCCACTACTTCGTCAAGTCCTCCGGGCTCGCGGAGGCGGTGTATTTTCTGTGCCACTTTCCGTCAGGTCACCCTGCCCGGGCGTTACCCGGCGCACTGCCCTGCGGAGTTCGGACTTTCCTCTCCTTCCGACACTTCACCGCGCGGTGGTTATCGGAAGCAGCGGTCGTCTGGCCGGCTGCGACCATTCATTATCGCAGATCGCCCGCGGCCTTGGGCACGTCACCACCGCGTCTGAATACCAAAGCGGACGTTCAAGCCGCGCTGGACCGTTGCCGGGCGCAGCCAGTTCGCGCCGTAGTTCTGTGTCACGGCGTTGATGCTTCGGATGTTGAAGATGTTCTCGAACTCCGCCAGCGCGGTGGCCCGCAGGCGTCCCAACGTCATGGCTTTCGAGAACCGCACATCAGCAACCTTGTAGTACTGCTGATAGATTTTGTTCGGCTCGAGAAGATTGACGTTGATCTGATTTGGATTCGTCTGGCCTCCGGTAACCGTTCGTCCGGCGATCGCGGTATTGACCACGTAGTTTGCCGCGAAGAAAGGGGGAACGAGGAAGAGACCAGACCCCGGCGCGTCGTAGATCTGGAAGTTGCCGGCAATCATGAGCCCATACCCCAGGGGAAGCCCGCCGGACAACTTGTAGATATAGCGGAACGGTGTGGTCTGGTCGCAGAAGCGGAGGTTATTGGGATTGTCGATGCCCGCCGTGCCGTATCCCGGCGTTCCGGGTATGCCACCTCCTGTGCAGCCGTAGGTGCGCGTCTTTCCGGCGGTTACGCTGGTGAACGCGAACGCTTCTTTGGGCAGCTGGACGTTGGCGGACGCTTCGAAGCCGTTATAGGTCCGGAAATCGTCCGAGTTGGTCAGCAGATTGTTCTTCACGCCGAGCAGCTCGGGCCGCAGGTTGTACAAAGTGATCGCCTCGCCTCCACCGTTGGGAAGACGCGGATCCGGCGGCGCTATCCACGTAAACGGAATCCAGTCGCCAGAACTGACATCGCCAACCGCCAGGTTGTCCGTCCAGGCCAGGTCAAAATACCTTCGGCGATAGTACCCCCCGCCCACTGACACGCGTGGGAACAGCTCGTGGCTGGCTGATACTTCGTACGTCCAGTTCTTGTCGCGGCGCAGGTTCGGGTCCAGCTTGTCGATGCCCGCCAGGGTCCCGAACAGCCTGTTGTTCGCCGGCCCGATCTCCGCGTACTGGGGCGTCGCATCCGGATTGAGCACCGTGCCGTCTCCGTTCAGATCCGTCCACGTCCGCGTGTCGGTCTGCAGGAAGATCGGGTTGAACTGAGAGGTGCGCGACAAGGCGTGCCCGGCGACGAACCGGCCCACAAACGCTTTGATTGCCGTCTTGCCGTTGCCAAAGATGTCCCACGCCACGCCCGTTCGCGTCGCCCAATCGTTCCAGTGCGGGGTGTGCTTGATCTCGTCGATCGACACCGCCGGCGTGAAATAGCCGGCCGGGTTCGACTGCGCCGGCACGCCGGCATCGAAATGATCCCACCGCACGCCCAGGTTGATTGTGAAACGGTCCAGCCTCCACTGATCCTGGACGAACGCCCCGCCATCGGCGTGAATCTTCTGAAGGTTCCTCGAAGGCCCGTTCGTCACAACGGCGAGGTACGGCGCGTTGTTCAGCGTGTAGCGGGCGTAGATGTCACCGTTGTACGGGTTTTCCTGCAGCGCGCTGGCCCACCGGTCTTCAAAGCCCACCTTGAAACTGTGAGATCCCGTCACATACGAGAGCGCGGCTCTCGCTTCCTGCTTCTTCTCGGTGTTCTTGTACCTGATATAGCCGTTCTCCTCGATGAAGCCGCGCAGGAGATCCCACTTCGCGGTCGCGTTCGGGGCATTGCCGGGCTGGAACAGCACGCGGAAGTCGCCACGCTGGTAGGCGTAGCCCGCTTCAATCAGCAGACGGTTCGTGAGCGGCGCCGTGTATTTCACCTGCGCCAGCCAGGTCGGCCACAGAGGCAGATTCCAGGAGGCCTCGGGCGACGCCTTCGCACCCGACGTGATGTAATTGCCGTAGAGATTGTCAAGCTTCGTGTTGTCGAAGCTGTACCGGAGCTTGTGTTTCGTGCTGGCCTGGTGCGTGACGCGGATCGTCTCCGACCAATTGAGGACCGCCCCGGTGTACGCCAGGCACAAATTGTCAGGCGGCCGATTCCGGCACCCTGCCGGCGTGGACGGCTCGTCTGGTTTGAAGTAGATATCCAGCTGCTGGCTGTTGCTCTTATTACCGCTCACGGATCCGAAGTACCACAGTTTGTTCTGACGGATCGGCCCGCCCACCACGGGATTGAAATCGAAGAAGAACAGCTGCGGGGCATACTTCAACGGGTTTGGTCCCGTCTGGAGATCCCCCAGGTTGTTCCGTTCGAAATGCTGATTGCTTCCGTACGCGACCCCCTCGATGTGAAACTGGTTGCCACCCTCCTTCGGGATCATGTTCATGCGGACGCCGCTGAACGCGTACTCGGCCCCCTGCGAGTCGGTGCTGTACACCAGCTCCTCGACCGCCGCTTCCTGAGTCTGCGTGACGCTGCCGACACCGAGCTGGCCGGTGCCGCGGCCAACCAGGTGCTGGCCCGACTTGAACCCGTCGACCATCGTGTGGCTGTCCTGGGAATCCGACCCGTGCGCGACGACTCCGGTGTTCGCACCAGGGATCACCACGCCAGGGATGAGTGCGGCCCTGCCTTTGAGCGTGCGCGACCCGGGCAGGATCTCAATCTGTTCTTTCGTGAGCACCACCTGCGTAATGTTGTTCTTGACATCGACGACCGGCGAAGCACCGGAGACGGTAATCGTCTCCTCGACCGCGCCGATCCGCAGCTCGGCATTCACCTGAGCGTCGAACGTACCGCTCAAGACGATGCCCTCGCGCTTGACGATGCTGAACCCCGGCAGCGTGAACGTCACCTCGTACGTGCCGGGACGGAGGTCGACGATGCTGAAGCGACCTGCGCCATCTGTTACAGCAGTTCGTACCTTCTCGATCAGCGCCGGGCTCGATGCCTCCACCGTGACCCCAGGCAACACCGCGCCCGACACGTCTTGCACCAGTCCGGAGATACTTGCCTGTGCCATCACGGTGGCAGGCACGAAGAGCACGCCCGCACCGGCAAACGCAATCCAGATAACCAGTCGACGCATGTTCGGCCTCCCTTGTAAGAGAACAAGATTGCGCCAGACACGAGACGGCCGCGCCAGCTGCTCGCGCGCCTTCATGCCACTCAGTTGTCCGAATGAAACGATAAAAAGCGCCGCCATCCTAAACTGACCGGCTGGAAATTGGCAACTCGGTGCCGCCGGATGTGGCGCCGTCGAGACTTGCTGTCTCCTCCCGGCAAACAAGGCCGGGATCGGGCAAGCCCGGCGCGTTCAATGCGGCTTCGCTGCGCCCGGCCTACGAGCGTAAACACGTCGCCACAGGGCAGACATGAGGTCCCTCGGAAGGTTCAGCCGTCGACTTCCTGTCTGATGCCGTACTGCTCGAGCTTCTTGTAGAGATTGCTGCGCGGGGTATCGATCACTTCGGCCGTCTTAGAGATATTCCAGTTGTTCTCACGGAGCTTCTGCACGAGGAACGCACGCTCGGAGGCATCTTTGAACTCGCGCAGCGTTCCGCCCGGTCCGCCCGATGCCGCCCCCACGCGCTGATAATCGACGGCGGCCTCGACGGGCCGCGCCGGCGCGCCATTCCGTGTCTCTTCCCGCAGGTCGTCCACGCGCACCACGTCGCCGGGCGTCATGATCAACAGCCGCTCGATCGTGTTGCGGAGCTCGCGAATGTTCCCGCGCCAGCGATGGCGCTGGAGCGCCTCCATGGCCCGCGGATCGAAGCGCTTGGGCCGCAGGTTGTGCTCCTCGCCGAAGCGGTGCGCAAAGTGCTCCACGAGCTTCGGGATGTCCTCGGGGCGCTCTCGCAGCGGCGGGACGATGATCGGAATGACGTTGAGGCGGAAGTACAGGTCCTCGCGGAATTCGCCGCGCTCGATCGCTTCTTCGAGATTCTTGTTGGTCGCCGCGATCACGCGCACGTCCACCTTGATCGTGCGCGCCGACCCGAGCCGCTCGACCTCCTGTTCCTGCAGCACCCGCAGCACTTTGGCCTGCGTCTTCTGGCTCATGTCGCCGATTTCGTCGAGGAAGATCGTCCCGCGGTCCGCCTGCTCGAACTTGCCGATCTGCTTCTCGGTGGCGCCGGTGAACGAGCCCTTTTCGTGGCCGAACAACTCGCTTTCGATCAGCTCCTCGGGAATGGCGGCGCAGTTGACCTGCACGAAACGCTGGGCCGCGCGGGCGCTGTTGCGGTGAATCGTCCGGGCCACGAGCTCCTTGCCGACGCCGCTCTCGCCGCGAAGCAGCACCGTCGCATTGGTCGGCGCGGCGCGCTTGACCGCCTCGAGCACTTTCCGCAGCGCCGGACTCTCGCCCACGATCTCGTACTTCGACTCCATCGCGAGCTTCAGCTCGCGGTTCTCGCGTCCGAGCTCCTGCTGCTTCAGCGCGTTGTGGAGCGTGACGATGACCCGCTCGCTGCTGAGCGGCTTGTCGAGGAAATCGGTCGCGCCTGCCTTGATCGCCTCGACTGCCGTGGCCAGCGTGCCGTGACCGGAGATGATCACCACCGGCAGGGTGTCATCGAGCTCGCGAAGCTTCCGCAAGACCTCCATGCCGTCCATGCCCGGCATCTTGATATCGAGGAGCACGAGGTCCGGCCGCTCGCGCTGCACCTGAGCGAGCCCCTCGGGCCCGTTGGACGCGCCGAGGAACTCGTAGTGCTCGTATTCGAGGATCATCCGCAACGAATCGCGGATCGCGGCTTCATCGTCGATAACGAGGATTCTGGGCTTCATACGCTACGGATACACCAGCATCACGAAGATACTGCATCGGGCGCCTGCGAGGGGTCTAAACACTCTGCGTACGCAGGCCGGGTCTTTACACCCGGCGTGCCGCATCTAAAAGATACGGCCTACGAAAAACAGGTTTATCACCGTTCGTCGATGCGGACGGTGCTCAACCTGCGCTGCTGGATCTCGGGGATGTACAGGTAGACGGCAAGCACGTCGCCCGGGCGGGCGGACGAGGTCAGTCGGCGGAAATCGTCGATGGTGCGCACAGGGTGACGATTGATCTCGAGGACGATGTGGCCGCGCTCGATCTCGGCGTCGAACGCGGGGCTCATCGGCTCCACGCGCGAGACGACGACGCCCTCGAGATCCGACGGAAGGCGCAGGCGGCCTGCGAACTCGCGATCGAGCTCGCGAACGCTGAGCCCGAGGGCCGGGCCGTGCTGGGTCGGGGACTGGTGCTCCTCCTGGATCAGATCACGGGAATACCGGTCGCGGGCTGGACGTTCGGCGAGCTTGACCGGCACGGTCATCGTCCGGCCGTCGCGGATGATTTGCAGCGCCGCCACCGATCCGGGCTGACGCGCGGCAATCTCGCGGATCAAGGTGTCGTTGCTGACGACCGGCTTCCCGTCCACGGCGACGATCAGGTCATAGGTGCGCACGCCGGCGCGCGCGCCGGGCGAGCCCGCGGTGACGTCCTGGACGAGCGCGCCGTGCGAGCTCTTGAGCCCCAGCGACTGCTGCAGATCGGAATCGACATCCTTGAGCGCGACGCCGATGTAGCCGCGGGAGACGCGGCCCCGGTCGCGCAGCTGCGGCAGGATCGCGCTCGCCTGGTTGATCGGCACCGCGAAACCGATGTTGCTGGCGCGGGAGCTGATCGCGGCGTTGATGCCGATGACCTCGCCCCGCGCGTTGATCAGCGGGCCGCCGCTGTTGCCGAAGTTGATGGCCGCATCCGTCTGAATGTAATTGTCGAGCGACTGATCGAACAGCTTGCGTCCGACGAAGCTGACCACGCCAACCGTCACCGTGTGTTCGTACGCCAGCGGATTGCCGATCGCGCAGACCCATTCGCCGACGCGCAGCGAATCGGAATTCCCGAGCGTCGCATGTGGCAGCGCCTTCGCCGACTCGACCTTGATGAGCGCGATGTCGGTGTCGGGATCCGATCCGATGCGCTGCGCGCGCAGGTTCTGCCCGTCGGTCAGGCGCACGATGATGCGGTCGGCGCCATCGATGACGTGATGGTTGGTCAGGATGAAGCCGAGAGGATCGACGACAAAGCCGGTTCCGGTTCCCTTGCGCGGCCCTTCGCGCTCGCGCTCGAATGGGCGCTCGAACAGATCGGGACGGTCGGGCAGCATCAAGCCGAAGCGGCGGCTCCGGCGCTCGCTGCCGCGGGCCGTCGCATCTATGTTCACGACCGCAGGGTTCAGACGCTCAGCGATGTCCGCAAACGAGACAGCTCCCGGCGCCAGCACCACACTGGGCGGGGATGTCCGGGCCGGCGCGGGCGCAGCCGGCGGCGGGGCCGAGACCGCGCGTGACGGCGACATCGACCCGGCAACGATGAGGCCAACAAGGAAAGCAACCGTTGCGGTGAGGAAGACGGTTGCGATGAGGAACCGCCGCGTCATGGGGTCATTATACGAGGGCTCAGGAATCAGGCCTCAGAGATCAGGGCCGTCTCAGGCCCCAGCGTGTCAGGCCTGATGCCTGAGACAGCCCTGAGGCCTGAGGCCTGATCCCTGAGGCCTATGAGATCAGCTTGAGGAAGGCGGCTTCGTCGAGAGTGGGAACGCCAAGATCGCGCGCTTTGTCAGCCTTGCTCCCGGCGTCGGCCCCCACAATCACTCCCGTCGTCTTCCGGCTGACCGATCCTGCAACTTTCCCGCCGAGTCGCTCGAGAGCCGCGCCGGCCTCCTCACGTGTCATCGACGCGAGCGTTCCCGTCAGCACGTAGGTCCGGCCCGCCAGCGGCCCGTCAGGGGCGGCCGTCACACGCTCCTCGGGCGGCACTTCCATACGGACGCCAGCGGCCCGCAATCGGGCGACCAACTCGCGATTCCTCGGCTCATCGAGCCAGCTTCGAACCGATTCGGCCAGCACGGGACCGATCTCGTGCGTGCCTTCTAGTTGCTCGGTCGTGGCTGCCATCAGGGCGTCCATCGAGCCAAATGCGCGTGCGATCACCTGCGCCGCCCGTTCGCCGACGTGCCGGATCCCGAGGCCATAGATGAGCCGCCAGAACTCGTTCGTCCGGCTTCGATCGATCTGCGTCAGGACCTTTGCCGCCGATTTCTTACCCATCCGCTCGAGCTGCTCGAGTCGGGCTGCCGTGAGCCCATAGACATCGGCGTAGTCCTTGACGAGCCCGGTCTCGATCAGCTGCGCAATCAACGATTCGCCGAGCCCGTCGATGTTCATCGCGGACCGCGAGGCAAAATGCTCGAGACCACGCTGCAGCTTCGCCGGACACGATGTGTTCTCGCAGCGCCAGACGACCTCCCCCTCCGGCCTGTGCAGCTGACTGCCGCAGGCCGGGCACGCAGTCGGCATCGTCCAGGGAACGGCTTCTGGAGGACGCTTGCTCGGAATCGGGGCGACGACCTTGGGAATGACGTCGCCGCCTTTTTCGATGATCACCGTATCGCCCTCGCGCAGATCCTTGCGCGCGACGTCGTCGGCATTGTGCAGTGTGGCCATCGAGATCGTCGATCCGGCCAGACGGACCGGCTCGAGGATCGCGTACGGCGTCACCGCGCCGGTGCGGCCAACGTTCACGGCGATCTTCCGAAGAATTGTCGTAGCCTGCTCGGCGGGGAACTTGAAGGCGAGCGCCCAGCGCGGGAACTTCGACGTGCTGCCCAGCCGCTCCCGAAGCCCCAGCGCATCGACTTTGATGACGACCCCGTCGGTCTCGAAGTCGAGCGAACGCCGCTTCTCCTGCCATTCGTGGCAGAACGCGAGCAGTTCCTCGAGCCCCGTGCAGCGGCGCCAGTTCGGCTCGACCGGCAGCCCCCACTGGCGCAGCTGCTCCAACGTCTCGCCGTGCGTCGTCACACGGCGGCCCACGATCTGGTAGACAAAGGCGCTGAGCCCGCGCTTCGCCACGAGCGTTGGATCCAGGTTCCGCATCGTTCCCGCGGCCGCATTCCGCGGGTTGGCGAAGAGCGGTGCGCCCGATTCCTCACGCTGACGATTGATCCGCTCGAATGCCTGGCGCGGCAGATAGACTTCGCCGCGAACCTCCACGGTGCCGGGTACGCCGTCCTTCAGTCGAAGGGGAATCGCGCGGATGGTCCGGACGTTCGAGGTCACGTCCTCGCCGCGCACGCCGTCTCCGCGCGTCGCGCCGCGAACCAGTTGCCCGTCGGTGTACGTGAGCGCGATGCTCAGGCCGTCGATCTTCAGCTCGGTGACGTAGGGCACCCGGTCGGGCACCGCTCCGGTTTCGCCGAGACCGCGGCGCACGCGCTCGTCGAAGGCTCGTACTTCGTCCTCGGAGTATGCGTTGTCGAGGCTGAGCATGGGGTGCGCGTGCTCGACGGTCGCGAATCCCTCGACGGGTCGTCCACCAACGCGCTGCGTCGGGGAATCCGCCGTGACGAGATCGGGGTTCTCCGCTTCGAGACGCTCGAGCGTCTTCACGAGCTCGTCGAACTCGGCGTCCGCGATCTCAGGCGCGTTGAGAACGTAGTAGCACTCTTCGTGGTGACGAATAAGGGCGCGGAGCTCGGCGATGCGTTCGGCGGGATTGGACAACTCTGGGCTTAGGGCTCAGGGCTTAAGGCTTAGGGGGCTCAGGTTCGGGCCTCAGGCTTCAGCTTACGTTTTTAAAGCCGAAGGCTCAAGCAGGCTTGACCCAAGCCTGTAAGCCTTAAGCCCTAAGTCTTAAGCCGCGTGATCACCGATCGCGTGAGAGTACGTAATCCGGCAGCGCCATGAGCGCGACGCGCTCGCTTCCCGCCGGGAACGCGTAGAGTGCCTGCTTGGCACGCTCGACGAAATCAACAGCCGCGCGGTACGCGTACTCGACGCATCCATATTGCGCGAGCAGCCTTCGAAGCTCGCGCCACGCGTCCTGGCTCACCGCGCGCTCGCGCACCACCTGGCGGATCAGCGCGTCGGCGTGGCCGTCGGCGCGGTGCAGGAGATGGATCACCGGGAGCGTCATCTTCCCCTCCCGAAGATCGCCGCCAATAGGCTTACCGAGCAGGTCCTCGTCGCCGGTGAAGTCGAGCAGGTCGTCCACGATCTGGAACGCCATCCCGATGTTGAAGCCGTAGTCCCAGAGCGCGTCCTGCTGCTCGCGCGTCGTGTTGCCAAGCATGCCGCCGATGCGCGCGCAGCCCGCGAAGAGGTACGCGGTCTTCCGCCGGATGATGTCGAAGTGCTCTTCCTCCGTGAGATCGACCACCCCGTTCTTGGTGAGCTGGAAGAGCTCCCCTTCGATCATCCGGAGCGTCACCTCGCAGAGCAGCCGGATGATCTCCAGGTTGTCCTGCGTGAGCGCGAGCGACATCGACTTGATGTAGAGGAAGTCGCCGAGCAGGACCGTGATGTCGTTGCCCCACCGCGAGTGGACGGCCTGCTGTCCGCGACGCAGCTCGGATTCATCGATGATGTCGTCGTGAACGAGCGTTGCGGTATGGATGAACTCGACGACGGAGGCGTAGAGGATGGCGCGCTCACCCTGATATCCGCTCATCCGCGCCGTCATCAACAGCACGGCGGGGCGGACGCGCTTGCCGCCGCTGTTCTGAATGTAATGGCCGATCGTCGGAATCAGCTGGACCTGCGATTGGACGTGACGGGCGAACTCGCGTTCGACCTCACGAAGATCGTCGCGAATGGGTTCGAACATCAGCGCGAGCGCCGCCGCCGAGGTCTGCGCAATGGGATTGGTGGGATGTATCAACTGAGAGCGCTCCACCAGAACCGCCAGCAAGACACGGCGCGGCCAACGCCGCAACCAAACCATGATATGTCGCCCGCGTTGGCCGCGCCGTGTCCCAAGGACGCTGTCACGTTAGTGACACGAACGCGCCTCGTGTCGCGAAACAAATTTTGGCGCGTTCGTGTCACGGTGTGGCGCATCCACGGGGCGCCACCATCGTCTTCGACCAAAGGGTCCACAAAGCTGGACCATCAGACCATAACTGCGCGCGGAGTGTCAACGCGCGGAGGCACAGCTAATCGTTGGAGAACGTTGGACTTACGGCCTGAACAGTCGCTCGAAATTCTCGCGTGCAGCCTGGCCGATGGCCGCACCGTCGGTGCCGCGCAGTTGACCGATCGCTTCGGCGACGCGCGTGACGTGCGCGGGCTCGTTGCGGGTCCCGCGGTGCGGGACTGGCGCAAGGAACGGGCTGTCGGTTTCAATCAGCAGGCGATCGAGCGGGACGAGCTTCGCCACCTCGTGCAGCTCGAACGCGCGGGGGAACGTCACGATGCCCGCGAGCGAGAGGTGGAAGCCGATGTCGAGCGCACGCCGCGCCATCGCGCGATCGCCCGTGAAACAGTGAAAAACGCCGCCGACCTCGCCGACCGATTCCTCCGCGAGAATGCGGAAGGTGTCGTCCTCGGCCTCCCGCGTGTGAATGACCAGCGGCAGCCGACGCCGGCGCGCGAGCCGGATCTGTTCGCGGAAGACCGCCTGCTGCACGTCGCGCGGAGCGAAGTCGTAGTGATAGTCGAGGCCGATCTCGCCGACCGCGCGCGCGTCGCGCTCTGCTTGCAGCTTCAGGTCCGTCAGGCGGGAGGCCTCAGGGGGATCGTCGCCGTACTTGCCTGCCGCGTGTGGATGCACACCGATGGCAAAGCGCACCTGCGGCCATGCCTGCGAAACGCGATGGGCCCGCTCGTACTCCGCGTCATCGTCGGCCGCGACGACGACGAGCGCTGCCGTCACGCCTGCGGCGATGGCACGATGGACGACGTCCTGCAGGTCGTCGGCGAATTCCTCTCCGGCCAGATGACAATGCGAGTCGATCATGACAGCTACTGGGGTCAGACCGGGGTCAGACCGGGGTCAGACCCCGAGTACGGGTCGACTCAAGGTACGCAGGAAATGCGTTCCTCGCCAAACGACCTGGTCCACAGGTGCGACTCGTGTCCGTCGCTGGCGTTAGAGCTGATCCGAATCGACTCAATGGGTTGACACGTCCCATCACCAGGGTCTGACCCCGTTCTGACCCCGTTCTGACCCCGGTCTGACCCCGGTCTGACCCCGTTCTGACCCTATCGGACGCGGGTACCGGGAGGAACGGCCTCCTCGAAGGCGACGAGGGTGGGCTTGCCGCCGTCCGGGCTCGCCGCCAGCACCATCCCGTCCGACTCGATCCCCATCAACTTCGCCGGTTTCAAGTTGGACACGATGACGACCGTCCGGCCGACGAGCTGATCCGGTTGGTACGCCTCCGCAATGCCGGCGACCACCGTGCGCTGCTCGGTGCCGGCGTCAATCTTCAGCTTCACCAGCCGCTTCGACTTCGGAACGGCCTCCGCCTCAAGCACCTTCGCGACGCGCAGCTCGACCTTCATGAAGTCATCCATCGAGATGCGGTTGTCCTCGGCAGACGTCGTCCCGGCGCCGATCGCCTGTGTCGCTTTGGGCTCATTCGCCGAGGTCTGACCACCTCCGGCTACCGACGGCGTTGCTGTCTCGTCCACGGGCATCTCCTCCGCACGGGGCCACAATGCGGTCCCCTTCGTAATCTCCCGTACGCCTTCGCTCCGCCAGCGGGCGTCGCGATCCAGGCGAAGCTGGTTCACGGGCGTACGGTCGCCCACACGTCTCAGGATCTCGACCGACGATGAAGGCATGATCGGCAGCAGCAGGACCGCCGACACGCGGATCGCCTCGGCAATGTCGAACAACACCTCGTCCAGCCTCGTCGCCTGGGCCGAATCCTTGGCCAGGATCCACGGGGCGGACTCCGCGATGTATTGATTGGTGGCGTCGATGAGCTGGAAAGCGGCCGCCGCGCCCTCGTGCAAGGCATAGAGGTCCATCGCCGACCGATACCGCTCCAGCACCCGACCCGCCAGGATCGCGAGCTGTCCGCCCGTGCCTAACGGCGCGAGCCGGCTCGCGCGGTATCTCTCGGCCATCGCACCAAGCCGGCTCACGAGGTTCCCGAGGTTGTTGGCGAGATCGACGTTGTAGCGTTCGACGTACCGCTCCCACGTGAAGTCGCCGTCCGCGCCGTAGGTGATCTCCTTCACGGCATACAGCCGCAGCGGATCGTGCCCGAACCTCTGGACAGCTTCCGACGGATCGACGGTCGTGCCCGCCGACTTGCTCATGCGCTGCCCGCCGAAATGGATCCAGCCGTGGCCGAATATCTGTCGCGGGAGCGGCAGCCCGGCGCTCATCAGCATCGCCGGCCACACCACCGCATGAAATCGCGTGATGTCCTTCCCCACGATGTGAAGATCGGCCGGCCACCACTTCGCGAACAAGTCGTCATCCGTGCCGTATCCCACCGCGGCCGCATAGTTGATCAGCGCGTCGAACCAGACATAGACGACGTTGTCCCGCGCGAACGGCAGCGGGATGCCCCAGAGCTGCCCTGCCCGGCTCACCGAGATGTCCTCGAGGCCGGTTTCGAGCAGCCGCAGGATTTCGTTGCGCCGGGTATCGGGCTGCAGGAAGTTGGGATGCTCCTCGAAATGCTTCAGCAGCGCCTCCCGATACTTGGAGAGGCGGAAAAAGTAGTTCTTCTCCTTGATCCACTCGGGTGTCAGTGTCGGATGCACGGGGCACCGGCCGTTGACGAGGTCCTTCTCCTGCTTGAACGCCTCGCAGGACACGCAGTACCAACCCTCGTAGTACCCGTCGTAGATATCCCCGGCATCGTAGCTTGCCTGCGCGAGCTTCATCGTCGCGGCGCGATGTCGCGGCTCGGTCGTGCGGATGAAATCATCGTAGGAAATATCGAGCTCCCGCCAGATCGCCCTGAACTCCCGTTCCATCTCGTCGCAGTACGCGAGCGGCTTCATACCGAGCTCGCCCGCCCGCTTGTAGACATTCTGGGAATGCTCGTCGTTGCCCATGACGAAATGCGTCTCGATCCCGAGGAGGCGCTTGTAACGGGCGATGACGTCGGCGGTGATCTTCTCGTAGGCCCCGCCGAGGTGGGGCCGGCTGTTCACGTAATCGATGGCGGTCGTCAGGTAGAAGCGCATGTATCCAACCAGGCTTTCACGGCGGCGGCCTGCACGTCCTTGAGCGGCGTGCCGCGCTCGGCGGCAATCCGGGCGCAGTCGTCGAACTCGGGCGACGCGTTGAGGACTTCGCCGTCGCGCCGCGCCACCTTGAACCGCACGGCGCCGAACGGCGTCTGAACGGTGACCGTCTCGCGATCCAGGCATTCGCGCGACATCTCGCGGTAGCGGACGCCGATGCTCGTCGTCTCGCGGAACACCGTGCCGACGAGCGCGTCACGAAGGTCCGGCGGCGCCAGGATCGTCAGGAGCGTCCCGGGCCGGTTCTTCTTCATCTGCACCGGTGTGTAGAAGACGTCGAGCGCCCCCTCCGCCAGCAGACGGTCCATCAACGCGCCGAAGATCTGCGGGTTCATGTCGTCGATCTCGCACTCGATCACGACTACACGCTGAACCCGGCCTGTCCGATCGTCCCGCGGCGCCGCTGCGCGCGTATCCGCCTCGCCAACGAGCACCCGCAGCACATTCGGGATGTCGCCGAATTCCCGCGAGCCGGCACCGTAGCCAATCTGCGACACGCGCATCGGTGGAATCGCGCCGTACCGGCTGGCATAGCCCGAAACGAGAAGCGCGCCGGTCGGCGTCACGAGCTCCGCCTGTTGCTCACCAGCATAGATAGGAACGCCGGCGAGCAGACGCACGGCGGCTGGCGCCGGCACGGGATACAGACCATGGCTGGACCGGACGGTGCCGCTGCCGACGTTCAATGGTGACGCAACGACCTCATCGACGCCGAGCCATTCGAGCGCGAAAACGGCGCCCACGATATCGATAATCGAGTCGAGGGCGCCCACCTCGTGCAGGTGCACTTTGTCCACCGTCGTGCCGTGAATGGCGGCTTCGGTTTCGCCGAGACGATCGAACAGGCGTTTCGCGCGAGCCTTTCCCGTCTCGCTCAGCGCGGACCCGTCGATCAACGCGTGGATCCCCTTCAGGTGCCGATGAGGATGCCGCGGCGGATTCTTGTGGTCCTCGCCGCGCACGCAGAACCTCGTGGCCGAGATCCCCGCACGGACGACCCGCTCGGTCCAGACCGCGTCGGGGTCGATCGCAAGACTGCCCAGCGCGCGGCGCAGCTCCGCCAGCGGCACGCCCGCGTCGATCAACGCGCCCACGACCATGTCGCCCGCTGCGCCCGAAAAGCAATCGAAGTACAGAACTCGCATCGGTCTCGAACCTTGAGGACCCGAAGACTTGACCAAACAGGTCAAGTTTCGGGTGCTCACGTGAACTATAGCGGGCCGAGGCCCGCTAGAATTTCCCATCTTATCGCGACTGCGTCGGCCCGCCAGACCGTTCGGGTCAGGGGATGCCCGACGCGAGGCGACCCGTCTCGAGCAGGCTGACGTACCGCTGGTCCGCGAGAATCAGGTGATCGACCACGTCGATGCCCATCACGTCGCCTGCCTCGATGATCCGCTTGGTCATCAGGAGATCGTCGATGCTCGGCGTCGGATCCCCCGACGGGTGATTGTGGAACAAGACGATGGCGGCCGCGGAGGCCGACGTGGCTTCGCGGAACACCTCACGGGGATGCACAATGGTCGAGTCGAGCGAGCCGATCGAGACGATCCTGATGCGGATCACTCGGTGCTGGCTGTCGAGCATGACGACGCCGAACTGTTCGACCGGCGACGCGCCGTACTGGGGCAGCAGGTAAGAGGCGAGCTGCCCGGGCGAGGTGAGCTTGGGCCGTTCGGTCGTCCGGCGCAACAGCGTCCGACGCCCAAGCTCGACGGCAGCCAGCACCTGCGCCGCCCGCGCGGGGCCAATTCCTTCAACACCCTGCAGGTCCACAACGCTCGCGCGCGTGAGACCGTGCAAGCCGCCCACCTGCGCCAGCACCGCGTTGGCGATCGCGAGCGTACCCTGCGCCCGTGACCCGCTGCCGAGCACGACAGCCAGCAACTCGTTGTCGCCCAGTCCTCCCGGCCCGAGCCGTTCGAGCTTTTCGCGCGGTCGATCGTGCGGCGCGAGCTGTTTCATCGATCGCGAGCTCCGAAACGCGAGCCGAATCGAACGAGGCAACGCGAACGACCAGGGAGCTCCGCGCGCGCCGCGAACCGGGAACCGAGAACGACTATACTCACAGGCATGGCTCGCTGGTCGTCACCAGCATGTCTCCTCGCGGCGTTGCTCGCCGTCGGATGCGGGGACCCTCCCAACAGAGAAATCAACCAGGCACAAGGCGCGATCGACGCCGCACGCGCGGCTGGCGCCGATCAATACGCCACCGCCGAGTACACGGCCGCCGTCGAGGCGCTCAAGAGCGCACAGGATGCGGTCGGACAGCGCGACTACCGCCTCGCGCTCGACCGGGCCATCGAGAGCCGGGAGCGCGCGCAGACCGCCGCGCGCGACGGAGCGAACGGCAAGGCGCAGGTGCGCGGCGAGGTCGAACGCATGATGACAGAGGTCGCCACGCTCGTCGCGCAAGCCAATGTGCGTCTCGATGCCGCCCGGAAGACGCGCGCACGCGAGCTCCGCGAGCCGACCGAGGCTGTCGCCGAGATCAACGCAGAGATGCAAAAGGCGGGCGAGGCCATCAGGGCGGGCGACTACCTCTCCCCCAAGAAGCGCCTCGCGGACCTCAAGGACCGTATTCAGAGGGTGATCGCGGCGATCGACGAGGCCATGACGCGGCAGCCCGGCAGGCGCCGCCGCTAGCCCCGCGCGCAGAAACTGCGATACTGGTGCGCGGCGACGTACGCAGATCTCCGGACGTCGCACGCAGACGTCACGACCGGTCCAGCCACGACGGCACGAAAGCCACGACGATCTCAGGCACCCAGGCTACGAAGACCGGTCGCTGCACACCCACTCGCCTTCCAACAGCACTTCCGCCCATCCGGTCAGGTATACGCCCTCCGCGCGCCACTCGACGCGCTGCGTGCCGCCCGGGGCCATGACATCGACCTCGCGCGCGGCACCGCCATGAGCGGCCGCCGCCACCGCGGAGGCCGATGCCCCGGTGCCCGACGCGGTCGTCGGACCGACGCCCCGCTCCCAGATGAGAACCCGCACGCGGTCGGGCGCGTCGACCTGTGCAAACGCGACGTTCGTGCCTGCGGGGAACATCTCGTGCGTGGCGAGCGCGTGTCCGTAGAGATTGAACCGGTCGGTGGATGGCAATGGCCCGAGCACCACGCACTGCGGATTGCCCATCCGGAGCACGCTGGCCGTGAGTGTCTCGTCGAGGACCGTAATCTGAACCTGCCGCACGTCGGCAGGAGGACCGAGGGCCGCGCGGAACGTGTAGCGCTCGCCGTCACGCTCGAGGAGCTCGAGCGTCTTGACGCCCGCATCCGTCTCAATCGTCACGACGCCGCCGGCCGCCAGGCGTTCCGCCCGCGCGACGAGCGCGGCCAGGCACCGCAGACCGTTGCCCGACAACTCGGATGCGCTGCCATCCGCGTTGAAGAGGCGCATCTTCCCGCCCCGTGGAAAAAATGCGTACAGGATCAGCCCGTCGGCGCCCACACCGGCGTGCCGATCGCAGAGCTCCTGCGCCAGTCGCGATGCATTCCCCCGGACGCGGTCCTCGGGAGCGAAGAGGAAATCGTTTCCATACGCGTGAGCCTTGTGAATCGGGAGCGGCATCACGGGACCCGGAACGCGCTGAAGACATATGTGACGCCAACCGTGAATCCAAAGCCGGGATCGCGGGGCGTGAGGCCGACGATGATGCCGCCGTCGAACCGCACCAGATTCTGGGTGTATCGAGCGCCAAACCGCAGGACGCCCCGCGACTCGGTACCCACCGGCGGCGTGCCGCTGCGAACGTGGGCACGGCCGTTCACCTCGCCGACGACCTCTGTTCCCGTCGTCAGAGCCCGGGCAAACGAGAGGCCGTAATTCAACACGTCGTTCTGGCGATCGCCGCGCGTCGGATCGCCGAGGATGCCGAGACCCACGTTACCAACCACCCGGACCGATTGGACCGTCTTCGCGACGAGCAGGTTGGCATGAAAATCAGTGGTATCGAGGCCGAGGCCGCTCTCGTTCGACGCGTTCGGCAGCTTTGTGGCGAACCGCACGCCGAAGGATGGCCGCGTGACGCCCTCCGGCACGATCCGGATCTTCGTCGCGACGACGATGTCCTCGACATCCGAGGTCGTCGCGCCGGTGGCGTCGACAGCCATGAACGCCAGCGGTGCGGGGCGGCGCTCCGAGATTGACAGCCGGTTGTAGAGACCGCCGTCAATCTGAAGCTCCGCAATGGAGCTCACGCCGACGCTGAAACCGATCAGCGGAAACCGCAGCAGGTTGCCGTTGAGACCCGACGCCGGAAACGTCACGTCGCGGCCGTAGTCGAGACCTGCCTCGATGAGCACGCGCCCGGCGCCAACCGTTTCTGGATCTTCCGTGACGAGCGGTCGTTGTTGCGCACGCACGTCGGCGGCCCACGCAAGCACAACGATCAGAATCGATATCAGTCGCATATGTCCGTCAAACCGAAGCGCACGTACGCCAACGCCAGCGCGTCATACACCGCATGGGCGACGACAGGCGCGGTCAAGCCGCCGGTGACGTCCATGAGCCATCCGAAGAACGCGCCGATGCATGCCGCCCAGATACCATACCCGAGGAACCCTCGGCCCCCGACGTGGACCATGCCGAAAAGGATGCCGGCCGCCGGCAGGCCGATGAACGGCTGGAGCACGCCCCGGAACAGCAGCTCCTCCGCGAGACCGGCCAGGGCGCTGACGAGGAGGATCTGCCAGACATTCACGTGCTCGAAGAGGGGATGGACAACGACCCGGCACACATACCGCAACGCGCTGCCCGGCCATCGAGTGCTGCTCCAATGCAGCAGCGCCAGATTGACTGCGCCGAGCACCAGAGCAGCGCCAAGGCCCGCCGCGATACCCGTCACCCACGGACCCGGCGGCAGTCGCATGCCCGCCCAACGCGCCCACATCACCGCCACGACGAGCAACATGCCTTCGCCGAAGGACACGATCGGCAACACACGCGCGGGATCCATCTCGCAGCTAAAAAAGACGATGACTGTCGACGAGCAAGGTGACCGGTCCGTCGTTGACGAGCTCGACGCGCATCATGGCCTGAAACTCGCCGGTCTCGACGGGCACGTGAGCCGCGCGCAATTCTCTCACGAGATCCTCGTAGAGCGCGCGGGCCGCGTCCGGCGGCGCGGCCGCAGTGAACGACGGACGACGCTGACCGCGAACGTCGCCATAGAGCGTGAACTGCGAGACGAGCAGAATGGCCCCGCCGACGTCGACGACCGATCGATCGATGGCCTTGCCGTCCAGGCCCTCGAAGATTCTCAACCCCGGAAGCTTTGCCGCCATGTACTTCACGTCCTCGGGCCCATCGTCGCGCCCGACGCCGACGAAGACGAGCAGGCCACGTCCGATCTCACCCGTGGTCCGATCGCCAACACGAACGCGCGCCTCCGAAACGCGCTGCACGACCGCGCGCATCCTACTGGAATGTACCTTCGAAACGCAGAGCGGGCCGTTCCGCTCCCACCCCACCGCGCAGGCGCGGCGGGGACCCCGGTGGAACGGCCCGGAAATCGCGGTCGAAGGCGTGATGTAGGTGCATCACCTACTGTTGATACAACCCACTAATGGCGGGATGTGTGGAGCTGGATCAGGCCCGGCTGCTCGTCTTCGAGCCGCAGCGCGACGCTGTCGCGGAGCTCGCCGCTCGGGTTCAGACGCGTATCGAGCAGGTGCCGCGGCATGACATTGGCGAGCGCTTTGAGCATGGATTGCTTGACGCCCGGGTGTTCCCTTTCGAGGTCGAGGATCAATCGCTTGACCCGCTGCCGCTGAAGGCTGAGATCGCCGCAGGCCGGACAGCAGCAGCCGATGATCGGAAGCTGCTGCTCTTTCGTGTACGCCCGTGCCTCGGACTCGGTGACGTACACCAGCGGACGAATGACCACGTGCTCGGCGTTGTCCGAGACCAGCCGTGCCGGCATCGCCTTGATCGCGCCGGCAAAGAAGAGATTCAGGAGGAGTGTCTCGATGAAGTCGTCGAGATGATGACCGAGCGCGATTTTCGTGGCGCCGACCTCGCGTGCGATCCGATAGAGCACGCCGCGTCGGAGCCGCGCGCAGAGCGAACACGGGGTGGCGTTGGCCTCGAGGAGGTCGTCCATCACTTCACCGATAGACGTGTGCTCGATCCGGCACTCCCAGCCACGCTCCGCGCAGGTCCTGGCGATCAGGTCGTGCTTGAACTCCTTGTAGCCCGAATCGACGTTCACGGCCACGAGCGAGAATCGGACGGGCGCCCGCTGCCGAAGGATGTCGAGCGTCTGCAGGAGCGCCCAACTGTCCTTCCCGCCCGACAGTCCGACCATGATTCGGTCGCCGTCTTCGATGAGGTTGAAGTCGGTGATCGCCTTCGTCGTCTTCTTGGCGATGCGCGCTTCGAGAGGGCTGCGGTACGACATCGGTTGTCAGTGTAACCCGGCCGTGGCGGCTTTCACGACGTCGTCACCTCGCGGACCTCGCGAATCTCATACAAGGGCTCGGCCGCACGAGCAGGCTCGAGCGCCTCGCGCATGAGCGTCCGCATCCGGACGAGGTCGACCACGACCCGGAACGTGCGCGAGAGCCCGTACTTCGAGCGGCCGTGCCGTCGCGGCCTGTGATGCACCACGACCTCCGTGATGCGGCTCCCGAGCTGGCTCGCCAGCGCGGGCAGGTAGCGGTGCATGCCAGGACGTAGATTGAGCGGTTTGACGACTTCGGCCCGAAAGACCTTCAACGAGCAGCCGTTGTCATGGAGGCGGATGCCCGTGATTGTTCCGATCAGCCAGTTCGCGACAATCGACGGCAGATGGCGCGTGAGAAACGGGTCGTGCCGCTCGCGCCGCCAGCCGCACACGATGTCGTATCCCTCCTCGGAGAGGGCGAGCATGCGCGGGATGTCGGCCGGATCGTTCTGCAGGTCGCCGTCGGAGGTGATGATGAATCGTCCGCGCGCGTTCGCGAATCCGGCGGCAAATGCCGCGGTCTGTCCAAAGTTGCGCTGGAAGCGGATCACGCGAACGTGCGGATCGCGGGCCTGCAGGTGCCCGAGCTTCTCGAACGTCCCGTCGTCGCTGCCGTCGTCCACGAAAAGGAGCTCGTAGGGCGAGCCGAGCGCGACGAGCACCGGCGAGAGCTCCTCGTGCAGCGGCAGCACGTTCGGCTCTTCGTTGCGGAGGGGGATGACGACCGACGCGTGCATCGTGTCAGTATCCCTTAAGGTTCTGGAATTCGCGCGTACCGGCGATTCCAGCGCCACCACGCAAACGCGGCCACCAGAAGAAGCGCGGCGAGCGCTAACGCGACGTCACGTCCCCGCGTCTGCATCAACGTCAGGGCGGTGTCTCCGAAGTAGATCGCCAGCACGCCGAGCGCGAGGTACCGGGCACCTCGTGCGCTCGCCACGGCAAGCACGAAGTGCACCGGCCTGACCTCTGCAACGCCCGCCAGCAGCACGAACAGCTTGAATGGCGCCGGCGGCGGCAGAACGGCAGGGATCATCAGCGCCATGAGGCCGTGTCGTTTGTAGATGTCCAGCGCGCGCGTCACCCTCTCGGGATGGACGCGCGTGCGAAGAAACGCCTCCCCACCTTTTCTCGCCAGATAGTAAATGACGTAACAACCCGCCACGGAGCCGGCGGTTGCCATCAAAGCGTAGTACGGCATTCGTGATTTGTTGGCCTGGACCATGAGCACGACGAGGATGTCGTTGATCTGCGGCAACGAGATGAACGACGAGTCGAGAAACGCGATCGCGAACAGACCTGGTCCACCAAGCGACAGCGCGATGCCATAGATCCAGCTGATGAACGCCTTCACCTGAGGTATGCTGGCGAGTGTCCGCTACATTGGGCCTGCCACGTAAAGCTCCGTGATTATATCTGACCGTCGCATCTGGATTCCGCGAGCCCTGGCCGGCTCGGCCGCACTCGCCGGAATCGCCGCCTGGATCGTGTACTTCCATGCCGGCCTCGTCCTCAGTCACTTCGACGCCAAGGCGCATCTGGTGGTATCACGGCGAGTGTTCGACAACATCACGCCTGGATGGCAGCAGGTTGGCGCTGTGTGGCTGCCGCTCCCACACCTGCTGCAGATCCTTCCGGCACAGGTGGACCTCCTCTATCGCACCGGCGCCGCGGCATCGGCCACCTCGATTGCAAGCTTCGCGGTAGCCGCGTACGCCACTGCGCGGCTCGTCATCGCGGTGACGGGCTCCACCGTCGGGGCCGCGGCCGCCGTCGCGATGCTGGCACTCAATCCCAACCTGCTCTACCTTCAGGCGACACCAATGACGGAGCCACTTCTGCTCGCGGTGAGTTGGCTCGCCCTCCTGTGGTTGTACGAGTGGGTTGTGCAGGATCGGGACGAGGTACCGCGCCGGCTCGGATGGGCGCTCGTGGCAGCGACGCTGACCCGCTATGAAGCCTGGGCGATCGTCGGCGCCGCGCTGATTGCCGTCGTGTACGCGATGTGGAGGCGAGGTGTCCCGGTCCGTCAGCTCACGCGTCGCGCGATCCGCGTGAGCATCTGGCCCGCTGCAGCGGTGGTCGTCTTCCTCGTCAACAGTCGCATCACCGCGGGCAGGTGGCTGGTGGTCGACGGGTTCTTCGTGCCGGATCCGACGTATCAAGGCCAGGCATGGCGCACGCTGGTGTCGCTGTGGTGGGGAACGCACCAGCTGAGCGGCTATACGATCGAAATCGTCGCGCTCGCCGTGGCGGCCGTCCTCTGCGCACGCGTGTTCGTGTGGCGGGATGAGGCCGCGTTCCTGATTCCGGTGGCACTCCTCGCCGCAGCCGCATTGCCGATGTCCGCATTCCTCGACGGTCATCCATACCGGATTCGCTACATGATCCCGCTCGTCGCCGCATCCGTGACGATCACCGGCATCGGCGTCGGTCTCGCACGCCGTGCGGCGCCATTTCTCGCGGCCGTCCTGGTTGCTTCCGCGCTGATCGAGTCACCACCGTGGGACGTGCACGCCCCGATGCTGGTCGAGGCGAAGATCGACCATTCGAACAGCGAAGGGCGCCGCCACGTGACGGCCTGCCTCGCGGCCAGCTACCGCGGCGAAAAGATCCTGGCCAGCATGGCATCCCTCGCTCATTACATGCAGGAGCTGTCGTACGCAGGTTTCACGATTGCCGACTTCGTCAACGAAGGGAACGGCACGATCTGGGATCTGGCTCTCGAGACGGGGCCCGCGCCACACGCGGGTTGGATGCTCGCCGAAGAGCGGGCGAGAGGTGGCGACCTGCTGGCCGATCGAATCCGCCGCAAGCCCGCCTTCACAGCCCACATGGTGCCGGTCTGCGAAGGAGGAGGCGTGCGGCTCTACAAACGCGTCGGCGAAGCGCCGTTTCGAAACGCCGAGTAATCCCGCGGGAACGTACGTAGGCCAGCTCGTTATCGTCTCAGAATCGGAACCCGAACGTGAACTGGTAGGTCCACCCTCCCAGATCGATCTTGGTACCCACAAAGCGATTATCAAGATCGCCTTCGGCGCGCTGATATCGGATCTCGCCGCCACCGGAGAAAGAATCACCCGCGAAGCGGAGCCCACCGAAAGCCACCGGGCCGACGTCGTTGCCGCTCGCAACGTATGAGGCGCGGAAGACACTGTTGTTGTCGCTGAAATCCACGAATTGCCCCGTTTCGCTGTATCGCCAGTTGAACAGGCCCACACCGACGCCCAAGTACGGTTGCACCGGGCTCCGGCCGAGCGGCAGGACGCGGATGGTCGCCGTCAGCGGGATGATGCGCAGGCGCAGCTCCTGATCGATTTCAGTGCCGTCAGTATTCACGAAGTTCGTGTAGACGCTCGGCACGGTGCGGCGGTAGAAGCCGAGCCCGGCCCCCGCCTCGAAGTAGTCGCCAATCGGGATGAGCCACTCAGCGCCGACCGTCGCCCCATTGAAATCCTTGAAGTCGAACGAGAGGAAATCGTGATTCTCGACCAGTGTGTCGCCAGCCAGACGCGCGTCCTCGCCACGAACCGTAAAGTACCCAATGGTGAAATTGAGCGTTTGCCGTTGCGCCGCGGCGGGCTCGGGCAAGGCGGCCACACAGGCGCACGCGAGCAGCAGAATGGACCCGGTTCGTTTCAGCATGATCGCCTCCGAATGGTCCCGTGGAGCGGACCGACGCGTCCGTCAAAGCACGGCCGGTGCCAGCTGAGATGCCATGGGTGCCCCTCGATTCGGTCAACGGTCATCGCGTTCGGGGTGGGTGCCGATCAGCGCCGAGTGTCGCAAGAGGGTGTCAATTCGTCCGCTTTGGAGAACGCTCTGCTCCCCGATCCGCTAGTGGGTCCCTGGATCGCGCGCTCGCTTCTTGCACGTCTGCGCGCTCAGGCTGCAGACTCCGACCGTCCGAAGATCCGCAGTCGAAGCCGCGACCCGAGCACCGCTCGCGCCGCTGCTCCGCGTCGAGAATCCTCGCGCGGGCCGTCAGGAGATCGCTCAAGGCGATCATGCCGATGAGGGTGCCGTCGCGTCTCATGACGACGGGCAGGCGCGTGACACCTGTTTCTGCCATCCGGAACACGAGCACGCGAAGCGGCTCATCACCGTACGCGACAACCGGCTTTCTGAACCGCGGACGCGCGGATCGCGGCACAAGGAACGCGCCAGTACGCAACACCTGCCAAAACGTCTGGGGTCTGACCCCGTTCTGACCCCGTTCTGACCCCGGTCTGACCCCGGTCTGACCCCGGTCTGACCCTCAGCGTCTCTTTGCGCGGAACTCGCGAATAACCTCGAGCATCTGATCATGAAGCCGGGCGTTGGAGGCAACGAGGTGGCCGGCGGCGGGGTCGAACGGCGCACCGTCCATGCCCGTGATTCGTCCTGCCGCCTCCTGCACCATCAGCGCGCCGGCGGACACGTCCCACGGCTTGAGATGCTGTTCCCAGAAGCCGTCGATCCGCCCAGCCGCCACGTAACAGAGATCGAGCGCGGCGGATCCAAGACGGCGAACGGCGCGCGCACGACTGAGGAACTCACCAAAGAGCGCGACGAGATCACCGGTCTGCTGATGCACGTGGTACGGGAAGCCAGTGACGAGAAGCGCCTCGAGGAGGTCCTCGGTCGAGGAAGCACGAAGCGGCACCCCGTTGACGAACGCGCCTTCGTCCCGCTCGGCCGTGAACAGCTCGCCGCGCGTGGGATCGAAAATGGCGCCGACCTCGACGTGGCCGTCGATCTCCAGCGCGAGCGAGGCGCAGAAAATCGGCAGGCCATGGGCGTAGTTGGTCGTGCCGTCGAGCGGGTCGAAGACCCATCGGTACCGCGACGGCGCGCGATCCGGCGCGCTGGCGCCCAACTCCTCGGCCAGCACGTCGTGGTGAGGAAAGCGCTCCGCGATCAGCGTGCGGAACATCCGCTCGCACTCGAGATCGACCTCGGTGACGAGATCGATCGTCCCTTTCTTTTCGACGCGGAAACCCGAGGCACGCCGCGCGAGCTGGATCTCGCCGGCACGAAGGACGATTTCGGTGGCTGTCGCGAGATAAACAGGATCCGGCAAGTCTCACTCGCCGCGAGCGTTCAACAGTCCGCCCCGCACCCCGGCGTTCCGTTGCACGCGTATTTCACCATGCGCATCTCCATACCGCCTTCGGGGGCGCGCTGAATCGTCATCTCGTCCATGAAGCTGCGGATCAGGAAGATGCCGCGCCCGCTCGATTTCAGCATGTTCTCGGGCGCCAGCGGATCGGGGAGCGACTCGGGGTCGAAGCCGGGACCTTCGTCGCGTATGCGGATGGCGATGCCGGGCACGCTGCCGTCGACCGGCGTGAATTCGACGTAGACACGCTTCTGTTCGTCGTTGGCGTTGCCATGCTTGATTGCGTTGATGACCGACTCACGGACGGCTACGCCGACCCAATGCACCGACTCGTCGTCGAGTCCCGCCATCCGACCGACGTGGTCGCACACGACCTGGACGAAGTCGAGCATGTCGAATGCGCTGCAGAAATCGAGGCGAACGCTGTTCCCGCTGGCCATCGGGGGTCGGATGATGATTATAAAAGTGCCTTGCGCAAGGTGCAAAGTGCCCGCTCCGTCACGAACCAGTCAAGGGCGTCGTGGTGAAGGGCGCGTGCGCGGCAGCGGCGATTCGCCAGGCGCATGCACCGGCCCCCGGCACCTGCTATAGTTCCGGAATGTCCTCGACGCGAGCCGTGACGGTCGAGCCGACCGCTCGCGTGCGTGGCCGCGTGCGCCCCCCAGGCGACAAATCAATCTCGCACCGGTACGCGCTGCTCGCCGCCATCGCCCACGGCACCACGAACATCCACGGCTACTCCACCGGCGGCGATTGCGCCGCCACGCTGCGGTGTCTTCGTGCGCTCGGCGTCGCGATCGACGATTCGCGGCGCGACCCGGTGACCGGGCCGGAAATCCGGATTGAGGGACGGGGGCTTGGCGGCTTCATGCCCGCGGCCGGCACGCTCGACGCCGGCAACTCGGGCAGCACGATGCGCATGCTCGCCGGTATCCTGGCCGCTCATCCGTTCCTCGCGACGCTCGATGGTGACGCGTCATTGCGAGCGCGCCCGATGCGGCGCGTGATGACGCCGCTCGAGCAGATGGGCGCGCGCATGCTCTCGAACAACGGACGTCCGCCCATCACGATCCACGGAACACACGACGTCCGGCCGATCGATTTCCGCCCCGACGTGCCCAGCGCGCAGGTCAAGAGCGCCGTGCTGCTGGCGGGCCTCCATGCCGACGGCGTGACCAGGGTCTCGGAACCGATCGCGACACGAGATCATACGGAGCGGGCGCTGCGATCGTTCGGCGTCCGCGTGGAACGGTCCGGGAACGCTGTCGCGGTTGCAGGAAAACAGCGGCTGACAGGGCGTCCGCTTCACGTGCCAGGCGACATCTCGTCGGCGGCATTCTGGCTGGTCGCAGCGGCCGCGCTGCCCGAGTCGGACGTAACGATCGAGCACGTGGGGCTCAATCCGACGCGGACGGCGATTCTCGACGTGCTCCGCCGGATGGGCGCGCACATCGACACGACGATCGAAGACGAACAGGCCGAGGAGCCGATCGGGACGATCCGGATTCGGCATGCCTCGCTGCGCCAGACGGTCATCACCCCTGACGAGGTTCCCGGGCTGATTGACGAGCTCCCAGTGCTCGCGGCGCTCGCCACGCACGGCGGCGAGCTCAGCGTCAGCGGCGCCGGCGAGCTGCGGGTCAAGGAAAGCGATCGGATCTCGGCGCTCGCGGAAGGACTGCGGCGGCTCGGCGGCGACATCGAGGAGCAGCCGGACGGTTTCCGGGTGCGTGGAGGTCGCAGGCTCACTGGCGGCGAGGCCGACGCGAAGGGCGACCATCGACTTGCCATGGCATTCGCGGTCGCGGCGCTCGGCGGCGCGACCCCGTCCACCATCCTCGACGCGGGCAGCGCGGCCGTATCGTATCCTGAATTCTTTTCCGTGCTCGAGTCGTTGCGCGCGTGAGGACGGACAAGGTGTACCTCGTCGGCTTCATGGGAGCCGGCAAGACCACGGTCGCCCGCGCGCTCGCCAGGAGGATCGGCTGGCGCGTCGAGGACGTGGACGAGCGGATCGAGGCGCGGGAGCGGCGGAGTGTCTCGGCAATCTTCGAGCAGGAAGGCGAGGCGTACTTCCGCCAGGTCGAGCGCGAGGTGCTGCAGGATCTGCTACCGCTGCGCGAGGTCGTCGTGGCCACCGGGGGCGGAACCTTCGTGGAGCCCGATAACCGAGCGGTCATGCTCGTCGACGCTGCCGTCGCGTGGCTCGACCTGCCGTTCGAGCACGTCGTCGACCGCGTTCCAGCCGATAACCGCCGGCCCCTGGCAGCCGACCGCTTTGCGATGGAGCAGCTGTACTACCGCCGTCAGATTGCGTACCGCCAGGCGCACATGCGCATCGACGCCTCTCGAGCCGTCGACGAGGTCGTTGAACGTCTCCTCGAGTGGATTGGCTACTGATGCGGTACCTTGTCATCAGCGACATTCACGCCAATCTCGAGGCGCTCGACGCGGTGCTTGCCGCAGGCGACGCGACCTCCTACCACCGTGTCCTGATGCTCGGTGACCTGGTTGGGTACGGCGCCGATCCGAACGGGGTGGTCGATCGGATCCGCGCGATGCCGGCCGTGACGGTGATACGCGGCAACCACGACAAGGTGGCCGCCGGCATCGAGTCGACCGACGGCTTCAATCACCTTGCCCGGGTCGCTATCGCGTGGACGGCAGAAGTGCTGACACCAGCCAACCGCGCGTACCTCGCCGAGCTGGCCGCAGGTCCGATTGCGGTCGATGACGAGGTTGAGATTTGTCACGGAACGCCCTTCGACGAGGACGTGTACGTCTTCGACGATCTCGACGCCCTGCGGTCGCTCCGCACATCCTCACGCCCGGTCTGCCTCTTCGGCCACACTCACGTGCCCGCTGCGTTCTGTCTGGGATCGGCCGAGCTGCAGTTGATCGGCCCGCCGCGGGGCGAGCGCTTCCAGATTACGCTCGACGAGGATACGCGATACCTCGTGAACTGCGGCTCGGTGGGACAGCCGCGCGACGGCGATCCGCGAGCCGCGTACGGCGTCCTCGATACCGAGACGCGGATGCTGTCGATTCTACGCGTTCGCTACGATGTCGCCACCGCGCAGGCCAAGATCATCGCGGCCGGGTTGCCGGAGGTACTGGCTCAGCGGCTGGCGATGGGGAGATGACGGGCTGCGGGCTACGGACTTCAGGCTGCGGGAAAAGCCATTCAGCGATCTTTTCCTGAAGCCCGAAGCCTGGAGCCTGAAGCCTGAAGCCCACATTACTCTCTCGTTCGTTTTGCGTTGGCGGCTTGCTGGGCGCGGCGCGCCTGCGCGGCGTACGCATCGGCCGCCGCGCGCGATCCCAGAATCCAGCCGATCACGATCCCGATCAACAGGATGGACGGGATGTAGATGAAATGCGCCGCGGTCATGGCGTGCGGTGTCCCCGGCTGATGTCCGCTTCGAGCCGCTCACACTCCCGCTGCACGACCGAGAGCCGCCGCGCCACCGACACGACATACCCGAACACGGCCAGCCACACGAACGCATACGCGCCGACGAGCAGTGGAGCCGCCGGGAGCTGATCCTGCGGCGGAAGCTCGGACAGGGGCACGAACCCTTTCTGCTGCTCCGTCTGCCGGGGCTGTTGCGCCGCGACCGCGCCGGCGGTCAGGAGGAGGATCAGCGCCGCGGACGTTGTCACGCGTTTGAAAAAAGTCATGAACTATTCGTCTAGCGAAAGGTAGAGCACATCAAGCCTGGAACGCTGCTCCTCCAGGCGCACGCGCAGCCGCAACAGCAGCACGAACAGCAGCACGAACGCCGTGAAACAGAACCAGAACGGCACGCCCATCGAGGTGGGCAGCGTCGGCACGACGGTCGTGGTCGGGTGGATCGTACGCCAATAGTTCACCGAAATGTAGATGAACGGCACGTTGGCCATGCCGAAGAGCGCCAGCCCCGCGGCCAGCTTGTCGGAACCAGGGCCGCCGTACTTCCTGACGAGCAGGTACGCCACCGCCACCATCCATCCCATGAGGCTGGAGGTGAGGCGCACGTCCCATTGCCACCAGACGCCCCAGGCCTTGCGCGCCCACAGCGGTCCGGTCACGAGCGCGATGGCGCCAAACAGGACGACGAGCTCCGCCGCCGCCCACGCGAGGCGGTCCTGGCGGGGCGCGCCCCCGAACAGGTAACGGACGCTGGCGACGCCGCAGACGACGGCCGCGACCAGAAACATGCCCGCGGCGGGCATGTGATAGTAAAAAATCTTCTGCACCAGCCCCATCGTCGATTCGTAGGGCGCATTCGCAATCAGGAACGGTGACACGGCGAACATGAGTCCGCAGATCACGGCGGCAGGCGTAAACCACTTCGGCATTTCACTTCCTTAGAAAAGGCCTCAGGGATCAGGCCTCGGGCCTCAGGGCTGTCTCAGGGATCAGGCTGGGGCCTTGAAACAGCCCTGAGGCCTGAGGCCTGATCCCCGAGGCCTCAGTCAGTCATCAAAGGCTCAAATGTCCAGAGCGCAAGCGTGACGAACACGGTGTCGAACGCCACGAGCAGCGACACCCAGAATCTGACGATCGCCACGTCGGGCGTCGGCTCGAGCAGGGCTGCCGTTCCGCGTACCCCGGCGATGATCACGGGGATCGTAATCGGATACAGCAGCACCGGCAACAGCACGTCCCGACTGCGCGCCCGCACCAGCATCGCGGCAAACAGTGTCCCGACGGCGCAATAGCCGAGCGTCCCGGTCAGCAGCACCGCCGTGAGCCACAATGGCCGTGAAAAGAGCGGCGCCTGGAAGAGGAAGGCGATGAGCGGCACCAGGATCAGCTCGGTTGCCACCAGGAGCGCGACAATCCCCACGAGCTTCCCGACGTAGATTGCCGGACGATCGGCGGGCGCGAGCAGGAGGGCGCGAAGCGTCTCGGCCTGGCGCTCGCGCTCGAACGTACGGCCAAGGGCCAGCGTTCCTGCAAATGCGATGGCGATCCAGAGTATGCCGGCTGCCGCGTCCCCGAGGGCGCGTCCTTCCTTGACGAGCGCGAACGCGAACACGAGCACGACCGTCACCGCGAAGAACAGCGTCGTATAGATGACCTCGCGGCTCCGCACCTCGACCGTCAAATCCTTCCGTACGACCAGCCACACGATGCGAACGAACGCGTTCACCCGCGGCCTCGAGCCATCACGGATCGGTAGGTTGCGCGGAGCGCCTCCGGCCGCGTCATCGTCTCCATCATCCGGCCATCCCGGATGAACACGGCCTCGTCGAACAGACCGTCCACCACGTCGAGATCGTGCGTGGCCAGGATGACAATGGCGCCGGTATCGCGGAGCTCGCGCAGACGCGCAACCAGGGCGCCAACGGACGTTTCGTCAAGGCCGGTGAACGGCTCGTCGAGCAGGAGGAGCCGTGGACCGTGAATGAGCGCGCGCTCGAGTGCCACCCGTTGACGCATGCCGCGTGAGAAGCTGCTCACGGGATCGTCGCCGCGATCCGACAGCCGCGCACGTGCGAGCGCGCCATCGGCGGCGCCTGCGGCGTCTCTCGCGCCATACAGCGCGGCAAAGAACGTCAGGTTCTCGCGGGCGGTTAGCTCGGGATAGAGATAGAGGTCATGCCCGAGCATGCCGATGCGCGCGCGGAGCGCCGCACCGCCCTTCGACACGTCCGACCGCGCGGCCTCGCCGATGACGGCCAGGTCTCCGTAACGGATGGTGCCCGCCGAGGGCTGAAGCAGCGTAGCGAGCAGAGCGAGGAGCGTCGATTTCCCAGCGCCGTTGGGGCCGAGCAGCCCGAGGATGCCGCCGGCACGCGCCGTGAACGAGATGCCCGCCAGAGCCCTGCGGCGGCCGAAATGTCGAGAGACGTTCTGGACCGTCAGCTCTTCGAAATCAATGGTCACGCGGCGGCCTCGTCGCCGCCCTGGGAGGAGCCGTCGAGCTCGCCGTAAATGCGTTCCAGCTCCGTCACCAGGTGACGGCGTTTCGAGCCATACCGGGACTGATCGATTCGGCCGGCACGCTGCTGCTCCTCCAGCCTCACGAGCTCGGCATACAGAGCTTCGCGACGCGACACCAGCCGGCTCCGGCGCTCTTCCTTGGCCCTGGAGCCCGTACCGAACGCCATCAAGATACCGCAGGCCAGGATGAGCGCAGAGAGACTGAGCGCCAGGTATCGCGGCCACGATGGATGGACGGGCAATCCGGAGAGCTGAATCTCCAATTCTGCTTCCGCTGGCAGGCCGCGGCCGGTTCCCACGATGAACGGCGTGCCGTTGGCGGCGCGCTCCTCGCGGGTGGTGAACTGAGGCGAGGTCACCCGCAAGTCACCCACTTTCTGGACGATGACGGTCAGGTCCTGAGACGCGACCGGAAGCTTCTGCGTCAACGTCAGCGTGTCGCGGGTGTGGGGCATCGGAAAGGCAATCTGAGCCGAGGTCGTACCGGGCGCAAAAGGTCCCGTGATGGTCACATGATCGCCGCGTGCCGTCGCGGACGGCGAGGAGCCCTGAAGCACACTGGCACTCCCCGCTCCGGAGGGCAGATTGACAATAATGGGCCCACCGGTGTCGACCCGTGTCCGCGCGGTATTGACGATATCGAGCAGATAGAACACCTGCAGCCTGTCGTCCTGGAACTCCACGACGATCCGCGTATCGCCGCCGAACACCACGATGCCCTTGGTTGGCGGCGCGGCGGCGGCTTCCGCCGCTTCCTGCTTCCGGCGTTCCACGAGCTTCTGCAATCCGGCGATCAAAATGACGCGGATGCCGCCCTTGGCCGGCACGGTAAAGGGCTTCGATGAGATCTGCTCGCCGTCGACGGTGGTCTCTGCGACGCCGGTGGCCCCCGCCGGCAAGCCCGTGATTTGAGCGCGGCCGAGATCGTCGGTCTTCCCGCTCTTGCTCGCGTCGCCGGCGGTGACCTTGATCTCGTGATTGGTGACGTTGTTGCCGAGTTGCTCGCGTACGAGGCGAACCGTGATCGTGCCATCGGGCAGCTCGGGCGCCGGCAGGGCGAGCCCCGCGATTTCCGTCGGGTCCGGCATCTTGATTTGCGCATGCGCGACGCCGGCCACCAAGAGCAAGAAGGCAGCAGCCATGAAGGACACGAAGACCACGAAGGGAAAACCCCAAAAGGCTTCGTGCCCTTCGTGTCCTTCGTGGCCCAAAGCTTCGTGGCCTTCGTGGCGGAAAGGTTCGTGGCTCATGCCGTCTCCAGCTTCGTCCCGCAGCCCTTGCAGAAGCGCGCGTCGGGATCGTTGGCGACCCCGCACGCACAAACACGCGCGGCGACGGCTCTCGCGTCGGCGACCGGAGTCGCGGATGCGGTCCCGGGTCTCGAGCCCCGGCCGGCGCGCTTGTCCTGGACCGAACCGTCCGGCGCGACGCCGACGCGCTTGGCAATCTCCTGTTCGATCTCTTCGCGGTAGTTCGCGCCGCTGTCGAGCTGCCGCATGAGCCTCGCCGCCCGCGCGCGCAGCCGCGCACCCATCTCCACGAAATCCTTCTCGGCGATCTTGCCCATGGCGCGATCGAACTCCAGGTCCTTGATCGAGCGGAGCACGAGCGTCTTTTCGCGTTCGAGCGCGGCGCGCGTGCGGCCGCCAATCACGTCCGGGCCCGCCGGCTCCTCGCGTCCGGTCAAGGGCGCGAGCATGCGCCACGCCGCCATGCCCACGAAGGCCGTCGCGCCAACCGTAATGCTGAGGAGAATGACGCCGGCCGGGCCGACGTCGCGCGAGACGAACACCACAACAGTGGCCCCGAAGAGGGCGGCAAGCGTGAACAGCTGCCAGGGTTGAAGCTGTTGTGACTCAGTCGAGGTTTCGGAGCTCATCGTCGAGGCGTTCGTTGAGATCGCGGTCGAGCCCCGCGTCTCCAGCCACCGCGTGCGCCGGCGTCGAAGGACGGTGCGACCAGCGCCGCGTCACAACGACCACCGTGACCAGGCCGGCAACACCGAGCAGATACGGAAACAACCACGCCAGACGGTTGAATCCCTCATCGATCGGTGAGGCGAGGATATCCTGGCCGCCGAACTCGGTAACGAAGGCGGCAATGATGGCGTCGTGATTCTTGCCTTCATCGATGTGCCGCAGGATCTTCGCTCTCTGGCTGGCATGGCCCTGGCAGTTCATCATCCCGCAATTTTCCAGCGTCCGCCGGCACGAGCACGTGCAGATGATCTCACCTTCAAGCTGGCGCTGCAGCTCGCTGCGGTGCTCCGGCTGCACCTGTTCCGCCGTCTGCGCACGGAGCACGCCGGGCGTCAGCAGCAGCGACAGCAGCAGCATGGTGCTCGTCGCAGCCTCGGCCGGCAGCCGCGCCATCGCGAAGGCGAACACCTGTTCCGGCAACAGCGCGATGCCGGTGCCGATGGCCAGCACGCCAAAGCCCAGCCAGACCCAGTCCACAAGCGGATTTACGGTCATCTCCAGGCTCGCCGACTGTTCCTTCACGTCGTAGGCGCCCAGCACGAGATACAGGTCCTCGGAGAACGAGCGTCGAATCGCAACCTCCGTCGTCGGCTCGCTCTCGTGCTTCCGGAAGAACCACTTCGCTGGGTACATCCTGCTGATCTCGTTGCCGTCGCGAAACACGGTGAGATGCGACGTGATCATCTGTTTCTGACCGTCGTCGGTCACCTTCAGCGCATCCATCCGGACCGTGAAGTCCCCGACCACGGCCTGCTGTCCCGGCTTAAGCAGGACGCTCTCCGAGCGCTTGAAGCCCTCGCCCGCGAAGCCGAAGAAGATCAGGACGATGCCAACGTGCACGATGTAGCCGCCGTAGCGGCGCTTGTTCTTGCTGACGAGACCAATCATCGCTGTCAGCACGTCGGTGCCGGTATGGCTCTGTCGGACGCGGGCGCCCCGCCAGAACTCCTGACCGATCGTCCCGAACACGAACCCGCAGAGCGCGAAGCAGATTCCCGAGGTCCACACACGCACGCCGAGAGCGACGAGGGCGCCGGCCACCACCAGCCCGAGCGTGATGGGCCACAGGAACTGCGTTCGAAACGTGGTAAACGTCGACTTCCGCCATGCGAGCAGCGGACCAACACCGGTCAACGCGAGGAGCACGAGGCCGATCGGCAGCATCCACTGGTTGAAGAATGGTGGGCCGACAGTGAGCCGCTCACCGCGAACGGCCTCGGCGATCGTGGGAAACATCGTCGCAAAAAGGACGAAAAAGGCCGCGAAGAGGAGAATCCAGTTGTTAACGAGGAATGCGCCTTCGCGCGACACCCACGAGTCGAGCTCGTTGCGGGATCGCAGCAGCGGGAGCCGGTAGATGACGTAGCCAAAGCTCACGGTCAGGATGGTGACCATGAAGATCATGAAGAGCCGCGCCAGCTGCGGATCGTCACCAAAGGCGTGCACGGACTGGACAACGCCCGAGCGAGTCATGAACGTGCCGAAGATCGAGAGGAAGAACGTGACGATCACCAGCGTGACGTTCCACACGCGCAGCATGCCGCGGCGTTCCTGAACCATCACCGAGTGGAGAAACGCCGTCGCCGTGAACCACGGCAGCAGGCCCGCGTTCTCCACCGGATCCCAGCCCCAGTAGCCGCCCCAGCCGAGCTCCTCGTACGCCCAGATCATTCCCAGGGTCAGACCGAACGACAGGAAGAACCACGCGAACATCATCCAGCGGCGCACCGCACGCAGCCACGAGTCGTCGAGGTACCCGGTGATGAGCGCGGCCATTCCAAATGCGTACGGGATCGTCAGGCCGACGAAGCCGAGGTACATCGTCGGCGGGTGGATCACCATATAGAAGTTCTGGAGGAGTGGATTCAGACCGCGGCCATCCGTCGGGCTCTCCGTCAGGTAGGTCTGGAACGGGTTGTTGTGGATGATCATCAGGAACAGGAAGAACATCTGCACGACACTGATCACCGCGACCACGTACGGGATGAGCTCGCGCTGACGCTCCCGGTTCAGATAGACCGCCGCGGTGCCGAACAGCGACAGCAGAAACACCCAGAACATGATGGAGCCGTCCAGGCCGCCCCAGTAGGACGTGAGCTTGTAGAAGAGCGGCTGCACCGAATCCGAATAGCGCTGGACGTATCGAATCGAATAGTCGCCCACGACAAAGGCGTGGACGATGACGCCCGAGGCCACCGTCATCACCGCGGCAACAAGGTAGAACGCGCCGATCCCGCTCTCGATCATGCGGGTTGACCGGCG
>DASYQV010000076.1:0-11472 GCA_036005125.1 Vicinamibacterales bacterium | reverse complement strand
GTCGCGCGTCATGCCAGCCTGCGGCTGGCTGAAGTTGAATGGATTCTGGGTGGACTGGCTGTGGACGTTGTGGAGCAGCGGATCGTTGTTGGTGACCTTGAGGACCTCGCCCGCGCGCGCCCCGAGCACACGGGGCGTGTAGATGCAGTTGCGCTGATCGAGCGTCGCCGGTTTGTTCGAGACCGGCGCTTTCGGGAAGGTTCCTTCGAGGTCCACGAACGCGTTGGCGAGGCCGCCGTCGGCGCTTCGCAGCACGAACTCGTGAACAGGCCGCTTGCCGGTATTGACCTTCGCGCACATCGGATCGACACGCAGCCGGATGATGGGATTCGCCGGAGCCGGTGCCGCGAGACGCACGTGGCCCGAGATGGTTCCGCCGGCTTGCGTCTGGGCCTCGACGCTCGCAGACCGCGTCACTGCCCAGCCGCCGCAGCAACACAAGAGAATAAGGATGATGTGCCTGTTCATACGTTGTATGTCGTGAACGCCAACCAGTGTCCTTTTCGCGCGCTTCGCGAGCCTGGGACCGCTCTGCGGTTCGCGCGCAACGGGTACAAAACTTACCTTCGAAGCCGCATAGCGGGTCCAGGTGACGGCCCTTCCCGATCCTAGTGCCGGGACAGCGAAACGTACATTAAAAAATCCTGACTAATTCGTCAGACTACTGTCGGTTGAACGCCCTCGTTCGCAAAGTCCCGTCGCGCCTATAATCTATTTGTGACGGTAGACATCTTTTCGACGGAGAGGTTCATCATGCGTGGTGTGGGTAGTGCCATCGTAGCCGCCGCTGTGCTGCTGGCTGTCACCATCGGGATAGTGTCATGTCGTCGAGGTCAGTCGGATGTGTCGGCGCGCGAGCTGCCGGAGTACACGCCGACGGCGACGATCAAGGACCTGATGCAGAGCCTCGTCGATCCATCCGCGGACGACGTCTGGCTGTCGGTGACAACCGTGATGAGCGGAGCCGGGACGGTGGAGACGGTGCCGAAAACGGATGAGGATTGGGCCAAGGTCCGGCACGGCGCGATCAAGCTCGTCGAAGCTTCGAACCTTCTGATCATCCCGGGCCGTCACGTGGCGAGGGCCGGCGAGAAGTCGGAAGCGCCTGGGGTAGAACTGGAACCCTCCGAGATGGAGGTGCTCATCAACAAAGACATTCCCGGGTGGAGAAACCGCGCGAAGGCTCTGCACGAAGCCGGCCTGGCGGCGCTCAAAGCGGCCGACGCCAGAGATCCGGAAAAGGTTTTCGAAGTCGGTGAGGAGATCGAGGAAGCGTGCGAGAATTGTCATCGGAATTACTGGTATCCCAACGAGAAGATTCCCCCACCGCTGCGCCTGCCGAGCGCGCCTTAAGGGCGCAGCCCGCAGCGTGCATCCCGGGTTCGCCCCGCCCGGAGCTGTGGAAACTCTGTCGGCCGGCATGAGAACACTGGCACCCCCAGTCGTTTTCCTGCTGGCCGCGGCCTTCCTCTCGTCAGCACCCTTAGCCCGTTATCCGGTCCAGAACGAGAATTCTTTACCCGTTGCACGACCGGATAACGGGCTAGGCGCGCTGAGCGCGCCAAAGGAAACTGGTCCAACCAGCCGAGGGGCTCTGCCGGGGATATCAAGGAGCGGAGCCCCTTGGGTGGTTCAGACGATTCCTTATCGCGACGCCCGACCGGTCCTCGAGTCTCTGCGTCGGGATCTGCTGCCCGACGACCTTCGATCGAAGACCCCGGCTGAAATCGAAGCCGCATGGCCCGACTGGGTCGCGGAGCACGACCGCGCGACGCGTGCGCGCATCGGGCGCGGGGATCGCGATTCGATCGTGAACTTCCTCCTGTTCGGTACGACGTTCACGAGCGAGCCGCGCGCGACCGCCGCGGCTCTCTTGGCGCTGAACGAACGGCCTCACGAGGCGCTCTCCCTGTTCGCGCGGCGCATCGATGATCTCGTGGCGGCCCTCGCAGCGCCAGGCTCGAACGAGCGCCTGCAGTTTGCGCGGCGGTTCGTCGAGCGGCAGGGCATGCAGCCGGAAACCGCTGCCGGCCGACTGGAGCTGCGCAGGTACCTGACGGACAGCCTGCGCCAGGCGCCTGCTGAAGTGGTCGCCTCCGCCAGAACGCTGGACGCTGCAAAGGCGCAACGAGACGTGCGGGCCGGCGTGCTGGAGAGAACGCTGTTCCGCGAGCGAGGCTTGTCATCGGACACGTCGATCCTCGTCGACTTTGCGCTCGACCAGACACTGGAAATGGTCAACGCCAGAGGACTGCTGGCATCGGGCCGCGTTCGCAACGTCGGCGTTGTCGGTCCAGGTCTCGACTTCACCGACAAGCACTACGGCTACGATTTCTACCCTCAACAGACGATCCAGCCGTTTGCCGTCATCGATTCGCTCGTTCGGCTCGGGCTGGCCAGGGCCGGACAGATCAGGCTCACGACGTTCGATGTCAACGAGCGCATCACGGAACACATCGAGACCGCTCGTGTCAGGGCGCGCGAGGGGCAGCCGTACGAGCTGACGCTGCCGAGAGATCTGGATGCTCCCTGGAGTCCCGCGCTGGTGTCGTACTGGGAACGCTTTGGCGCCGGCGTCGGGACGCCGGCAGGCAATCTGTCCGCACCGCCGAATGCCGGCAACGTCCGCGTTCGCGGGGTGCGCGTTCGACCGGATGTGGTGACGTCAATCGTCCCACGGACCCTGAACATCGTCCTGGAACGGCTGGAAGGGCTTGCGTCAGACGAGCGGTTCGATCTGATCGTGGCGACCGACGTGCTGATCTACTACGACGTGTTCGAGCAATCGCTGGCGCTTGCCAACCTCGCGGCGATGCTCAGGCCGGGCGGGCTCCTGCTGTCGAACAACGCGCTGTTTCAGTTGCCGGCGATTCCGATCGCGGAGGTCGGCGCGACCGACGTGGTCCACATGCCGATGCCGGGTCTCGGTGACCTCCGCGACCTGGTGCACTGGTATCAACGATGACGCATTTGATATTTGGATATTTCAGATCTGATCATCGGATTTGGCCATCGCATCAACGCGATGATTCAATGGCGATGATCCGATGATCAAATCCGATGATCAAATCTGATATCTGAAATGGTCCAATCTTTCGCCGTCTCTATTTCAGCGGCGAAAAGTCTGTCGGCTTCAGGTAGCGCGATTCGACTTTCTCGGCGAGTCGAACGCCGTCGGCCTCGCTCTCCTTCCGGACCTTCTGCCACTCGGGATCGGCCTGAAATGCCTTCCAGGACGCTTCACGCGTTTCCTGAGACGGGTACGCCATCAGATAAATGAGCGTGCGGTCGGCGTTCTCGCCATTCACGGCCGTCCAGTAGCCGACGTTCGTCATTCCGTGCCTCTGAAACAGGCCCACCGTGTGATTGCGGAATCGGGCCTGAAGTTTGTCGAGCCGCTCCGGGCTGGCCGTATACGTTCGCAGCTCGAAGAAGCGCGCGCTCTGACGCTGCTGCGCGAAGCCCCACGTGGTGCCGGCGAGGCCGAACGCCACGCCGATAATCGCCGCAATCTTCCACTTCAACATTGCTTCCTCCGTCAGAAACGGGTTTCGGCCGCTCTTTGGCGATGTTCTCGCGGGCCGGTCTCGATAGAGCGGCGACCTCCCGGCCGGTGACCAGATACTTTAGCGCCGCCGCTCCATTCTGACCAGATACTCAGTTGACAGATCTGCGCGCTGGTGAAAGGATTCGCATCCACCATCCCTCGAGGAGGCCCGATGAAGCCTGTTGCGTCCGCGCGGGCGAGAGTATGGCTGGCCCTCGTCATTGCGACGCTCGCGGCCGGAGCCACCGTGCCGGCTCAGTCCAAGGACCAGCCGTCGAAGAACCCATTCCAACCCACCCCCGAGGCGCTTCAGGAGGGCATGGCGGCATTCCGCGCCAACTGCGCGTACTGTCACGGCTTGAACGCGCGCGGCATGCGCGGACCGGATCTGACCGGGGTGTTCGCGTCAGGCGCTACCGAGGAAGGCCTCTTCCGGCTTGTCCGGCGCGGGATCCCTGGCACTGAAATGCCGCCGGCCGGAGTCTTTCTCCAGGAGCCCGACACCTGGAAGGTGTTGATGTATCTGCGCACGTTGAGCGTGCCTGCCCCCGCCGAGCCGCCCCGCGGCGACGCGTCCACCGGCGAGCGGATTTTCTCGGCCAGGTGCAGCACCTGTCATCAGGTGAGCGGCCGTGGCGGCGTACTTGGACCGGATTTGTCGCGCGTCGGGGTCGCGCGCACGCGCGAAGTGCTCGCGCGTCAGATTCGTGGTCTGGTCGAGGACATCCGCCCCGGTTTCGAACCGGTGACGGTCAGGACGCAGGAGGGGCGCGCCGTTCGTGGCACACGGAAGAACGAGGACCTCTTCTCGATTCAGATCATGGACTCGTCGGAACGCCTTCAGGGGTTCGTCAAGTCGAACGTGGGACAGGTCACCGAGGAGAAGCGGACGCTGATGCCTGCCTATACAGTCGATCAGCTGAACGACCATGACCTCGACGACCTCCTTCGCTACCTCGGGACACTGCGCGGCACGACAGCCGCACGGTAGTGGAACACACGAGGTGTTGACAGCTATGCGCATCCAAGTCATTCGTTCACGCGTTGCCGCGCTCGCCGTAGCTGCAGGCCTGCTCGTCACGCTCGACGCGCAACAGAAGCCGCCGGTCGTGACGTCGACTCAGCTCCTTGCGGGGACGGCGAACCAGTCGCAGTGGTTGATGTTCGGCGGCGACTACACCAGCCGCCGCCACAGTCCGCTCACGCAGCTGACCCCTCAGAACGTGCATCGTCTCGTGCATCAATGGACGTTCCAGACCGGCACGCTCGGCATGTTCGAGACAACGCCTCTGCTGATCGATGGGACGCTGTACGTGACCGGTCCCAACAACCATGCCTGGGCGCTCGACGCGCGGACCGGCCGGTCGTTCTGGCGATATCGCCGCGAGCTGCCCGATGACCTGCGGGTCTGCTGCGGCCCCGTCAACCGCGGTTTTGCGGCGCTCGGGAACCGGTTGTTCATGACCACGCTCGATGCGCATCTCGTGTCGCTCGACGCGAGAACGGGCGGCGTCCTCTGGGACGTGCCGCTCGATGACTACAAGAAAGGCTACGCCGCTACCATTGCGCCCCTCGTCGTGAAGAACCGGGTGATCGCCGGCGTCGCCGGCGGCGAATACGGAGCTCCCGGCTTCATCGCGGCGTACGACGCCGAAACCGGAAAGCGTGCGTGGCGCTACACCACCGTGCCTGCGCCAGGCGAGCCGGGCAGTGAGACCTGGGAAGCCGATTCAGCCGAACGCGGCGGCGCGGGGGTGTGGACGACGGGCAGCTACGATCCCGATCTGAATCTCGTGTACTACGGAACCGGGAATCCGTCGCCGGACTTCCACGGTGCTGACCGGGAGGGCGACAACCTGTACAGCAACTCGCTGCTGGCGCTCGACGCCGACACCGGAACGCGCAAGTGGCACTACCAGTTCACACCTCACGACGTGCACGACTGGGACTCGACGCAGGTGCCCGTGCTGGCCGATTTGACGATCGGCGGTCAGCCGCGCAAGGTCGTCATGTTTGCCAATCGCAACGGCTTCTTCTACACGCTCGACCGCACGACCGGGAAGGTCATCGTCGCCAAACCGTTTGTGTACACGACGTGGGCCAGGGAGATCGGCGCCGACGGCCGGCCGGTACTGCTTCCGGAGAACACGCCCGACGAAAAGGGCTCGATGACCTGTCCGGATCTCATCGGCGGTACGAACTTCTATCCGCCCTCGTACGATCCGGTCACGCGTCTGTTTTTCGTGAACGCGCGCGAGACCTGCGGGACCTATTTCGGGTGGAAGTCGAATTTCAAGGTCGGCGAGTGGTTCCTCGGAGGCGCCACCGAGCGGGCCAAGGGACCGCAGGGTCACTTCGGCGCGCTGCGCGCCATCGATCCCACAACAGGAGAGCGCAGGTGGGAGTTCCGCTACCCCGCGCCGGGCACCGCCGGTGTCCTGACGACCGCGTCGGGACTCGTCTTCACCGGTGACGATGCCGGAAACGTGCTCGCGCTCGACTCGCGCACCGGCAAGCTTCTCTGGCATTACCAGATGGGCGCGCCCGTGCACGGGACGTCGCCGCTCACCTACATGCTCGATGGCCGCCAGTACGCCCTTGTGCCCGCCGGCGTCACGCTCGTCGCGTTTGCGCTGCCCGAGTCGTCGCGACCGTGAGAAGCCATTTTCAGGTCGTAGGCCGCATCTTCAGATGCGGCCGAGTGAAAAAGCGCGGATCTGCGGAACCGTTGCTGGGCCGGATCTGAAGATCCGGCCTACGTACTCCAGGAGTTCGCTCATGGTCCAGGTCTCAATGACAGTAAACGGCAAGATGCGCAAAGCGCACGTCGAGCCGCGGATGCTGCTCGTGCACTTCCTGCGCGAGCAGCTCAATCTGACGGGCACGCACGTCGGCTGCGACACCAGCCAGTGCGGCGCCTGCACGGTCCTCGTCGACGGCCGAAGCGCCAAGTCGTGCACCCTGTTCGCGGTTCAGGCCGACGGCTCCACGATCGTCACGATCGAGGGGCTTGCGAAGAACGGCGAACTCCACCCGCTCCAGGAAGGCTTCTGGGAGGAGCACGGCCTCCAGTGCGGTTACTGCACGCCTGGGATGATCATGTCCGCCGTCAACCTCCTGAACGACACGCCGAAGCCGTCGGAGCGTGAGATCCGCGAGGGGATCGCCGGCAACTTCTGCCGCTGCACGGGCTACCAGCACATCGTCAACGCCATCCAGTCCGCGGCACAAAGGAACGCCGCCAAGGCGTTCCGGCAGACAGAGCAAGCCGAATCCCGGAGGCCGTGATGACCGCTCCCCTGTTGCCAAAGCTCGTAGGCCAGCGCGTCAAACGCCGCGAGGACCCGCGCCTCATTCAAGGCCGGGCCACCTATGTCGATGACATCAAGCTCGCCGGCATGCAGCACCTGGCGTTCAAGCGGAGCGATGTGGCCCACGCCCGCATCCGCTCTATCGATACAAGCGCCGCCCGGGCCATGGAAGGTGTCGAGGCGGTCTTCACCGGCGCCGACATCGCCGAGCTCGTTCCTCCCATGCCGATCGGCACACCCTTCCCGTCGCCGCCGCACCGCGCGGTCGTCGTCGACGTCGTCCGCTACGCAGGCGAGCCGGTTGCGGTGGTCGTGGCCGCCGACCGGTACATTGCGCGCGACGCCGCCGACGCCATCGTCGTCAACTACGAAACGCTGCCGGTCGTCGTGGACCCGGAGCTGGCAATGACCGGGAAGCCGACGGTGATCCATCCGGATTTCGCGAACAACCTGGCGGTGCCGCTCGTCCCCAGCGGCACCGGCGTCAGCGCGGATGGCAAGACGGTGGATGATTCCGCGATCGATAAGGCCTTCGCCGAAGCAGACGTCGTCATCTCGCAGCGGATGGTGAATCAGCGCCTCGTGCCGAACGCGATGGAGCCGCGCGGCGTGGTCGCGCACTACGAGCCGGGGAAGGAGTCGATGACGATCTGGTCCTCGACGCAGAACCCGCACATCCTGAGGACGATGATCGCGACGATGAACGGCCTCGGACAGGACCAGGTGCGTGCGATTGCGCCGGAGGTGGGCGGCGCCTTCGGCGCCAAGATCAACATCTATCCCGAGGAGTACGTCGCCGCCGCCATTACCAAGCGCCTCGGCATCCCGGTCAAGTGGGTGGAGGACCGCTCGGAGGCCTTCGTGGCGACCACGCACGGGCGCGACATCATCGGCTATGTGGAGCTTGCCGCGAGACGCGACGGCAAGGTCCTCGGCCTGAAGATGCGGCTCATTGCCGATATCGGCGCGTACAACATGCTCCTGACGGCGGCCGTCCCGACGCTCACGATGCTGATGGCGAACGGCACCTACGACATTCCCGCAATCCGCGCGACGCTTACCGAGGTCTTTACGAACAAGACGCCGACCGACGCCTATCGCGGCGCCGGCCGCCCCGAGGCGACCTACTTCCTCGAGCGCGCGATGGACATGCTGGCGCGCGAGCTCGAGATGGATCCGGCCGACGTGCGCCGGAAGAACTTCATCCAACCGAGCCAGTTTCCCTTCACGACCCAGACGGGCGCCGTCTACGACTCCGGCGACTACGAGAAGGCGCTCGACCGGGCGCTCGAAGCCGCCAACTGGAACCAGCTGAGGGCCGAGCGTGATGCGGCCCGGGCCGAGGGACGCCTCGTCGGTCTCGGCCTGGCGATGTACGTCGAGGTGTGCGGCTTCGGGCCATCGTCGTCGCTCCCGACGGGCGGATGGGAGCACTCGCAGGTCACGGTCGAGCGCGATGGCCGGATCACTGCCACGACGGGAGCATCACCCCATGGCCAGGGTAACGAAACGACGTTCGCGCAGATGCTGGCGGACCAATTCGGCGTGCCGCTCGAGCACATCAGGATCCATCACGGCGACACGGCTGTCGTGAAGCAGGGGATCGGCACGTTCGGCAGCCGATCGCAGGCCGTGGGTGGTACCGCGCTGCACCTGGCGGGGAGCAAGGTGAAGGTGAAGATGGCGAGGTTCGCCTCCGAGATGCTCGAAGCTTCTCCAGAAGACCTCGTCTTCGAGAACGGGACGATCGGGGTAAGGGGCGCACCCACCTTTGCGAAGAAGTTCGCCGACGTCGCTGCGTATGCCTACGTTCCGATCCCGCTGCCCGAGGGACTCGAGCCAGGTCTGAGCGAAGAGGCGTTCTTCGAGCCGGCCAACAACACGTACCCGTTCGGCTGCCACATCTCCATGCTCGAAATCGATCGCGAGACCGGCGAGCCGACACTCGTGAAATTCATCGCCGTCGACGATGCCGGCAACCTGATCAACCCGCTGCTCGTGGAGGGACAGATTCACGGCGGGCTTGCCCAGGGGATTGGGCAGGCGTTGATCGAAGAGGCGGTCTACAACGAGGCCGGTCAGCTCGTGACCGGCTCCTTCCTGGATTACGCGCTTCCCCGCGCGACCGACTTCCCTCACTTCGAGCTCGAGAGCACGGTGACGCCGACGCCGGTGAACCCGTTCGGCGCCAAGGGCGTGGGCGAGGCCGGCACACTGGGGTCGACGCCGAGCATCGTGTGCGCGGCGGTCGACGCGCTGAGCGAGTTCGGCGTGAAGCACGTCGACATGATGCTGCGGCCCGAAAAGCTGTGGCGAATCATCAACAAGATTCATGATTCTTGATTCTTGATTTTTTGATCTGTGACTTTCGAGATTCAATCAGATTCAATCAAGAATCAAGAATCAAGAATCGCATATGGAGGTCAAGCGTGATCCCGGCCGCATTCGAGTACGCGCGCGCAACCTCGCTCGACGATGCGCTGGCGAAGCTCACGGCTGCCAACGGCGATGCCAAGTTCATCGCCGGCGGCCACAGCCTCGTCCCGCTGATGAAGCTGCGCCTCAGCGAGCCGAAGGTGCTCATCGACATCGCTCGCATCCCGGACCTCTCGGGCATTCGCGAGAAAGACGGCCGAATCGAGATTGGCGCCTGCACCGTGCATCACGACGTCGCCTCCTCCGCCCTGCTTCGGGAGCAGTGCCCCGTCGTCTCCGACGCCGCCGCAGAGATCGGCGATCCGCAGGTTCGCAATCGCGGCACCCTCGGCGGCAGCCTCGCCCACGCCGATCCGTCGGCCGACTACCCAGCCGTCATGCTCGCGGTGGATGCCGAGATCCACGTGAAGAATCCGAAAGGGTGGCGCGTGGTGAAGGCGGACGACTTCTTCAAGGATTTGTTCACGGTCGATCTGGCGCCGGACGAGATCATCGCGGGCGTCCGGTTCGCTCCGGTGCGAACGGCGGCGTACGCCAAGCTCCACCAGCGTGCGTCGCACTACGCCATCGTGGGTGTGGCCGCCGCGCTCGACGTGAGCGATGGCAGAATCCGGTCGGCGCGCATCGGGCTCACGGGCGCGGGCCCGCACGCGGTCCGCCTGAGGACCGTCGAGCAGGCGTTGGCCGGAAAGACGTTGTCCAGGGAAAGCATCGAGGCGGCTGCCAGGGTGGCCGGGACCGATTTGACGGCAGTGAATGGCGATATCCACGCCAGCGCGGAGTACCGCCGCGCGATGATACCGGTCTTCACGCGTCGCGCGCTGGAACGGGCGCTTGCGCGCGCCATTTCTCATTCATGATTCTTGATTCATGATTCATGATTCATGATTGGAACGACACAGAATCAAGAATCAAGAATCAAGAATCATTCAGACCGGCCGCTGCTCGACCCGGGCGATCCCATGGACACCAGCCGCGACCGGTTGCGGCTCGGCTCGTCTGGCAGGCTTTCTGGCGAACCCTCGCTGCACTTTGTCCATGTACACGTAATACACCGGGGTGATGTAGAGCGTCAGCAACTGCGAGACCAGCAACCCTCCGACCACAGCCAGACCGAGCGGACGGCGCGACTCGGCGCCGGCGCCCATACCAAGCGCGATCGGTAGCGTGCCGACGAGCGCGGCCATCGTGGTCATCATGATGGGCCGGAAGCGGACCAGACACGCCTCGTGAATTGCTTCGATGGCGGTCTTCCCCTGCTTCTGTGCGTCAACCGCGAAGTCGACCATCATGATGCCGTTCTTCTTGACCAGGCCGACGAGCATGATCACACCGACGAACGCGTAGAGGCTCAGCTCGGTCTTGAAGATCAGCAACGTCAGGAGCGCACCGAAACCCGCCGACGGCAACCCTGAAAGAATGGTCAGCGGATGGATGAAGCTCTCGTACAGGATGCCCAGGACGATGTAGATGACGACAATCGCCATGATGAGCAGCAGGCCGAGGCCTTTCAACGAGTCCTGAAACGCCTGGGCCGTGCCCTGGAAGCTCGTCGAGAGCGTCGCCGGCAGCGTCGCCACCGCGGCCTCATTGATGGTGTCGACGGCATCGCCCAGCGCGTACCCGGGTTTCAGGTTGAACGAGAGCGTCACCGACGGCAGCTGTCCGGTGTGGCTCACCGTCAGCGGCCCGACATTGGTTCGCACGTTCGCCACCGCGTCGAGTGGGATCAGACGGCCGTTCGACGAACGGACGTAGAGCATCGACAACGCCTGTTTGGGATCCAGGTGGAATTCCGGCGCCACCTGCATGATGACCTGGTACTGGTTGTTCGGGGCGTAGATCTGGGAAATCTGCCTGGTGCCGAACGAGTTGTACAGCGCGTTTTCCACCTGGTTGACGGTCAATCCCAGAGTCGAGATGCGGTCGCGGTCGAGGTCGAGGCTCACCTGTGGCGTCTTGAGTTGCAGATCGCTGCTCACGTCCTCGAGTCCCGGCAGCTCCCGCATCTTCGCTTCAAAGATCGGCGCCCATCGATACAGCTCGTCGGTGTCGGTGTCCTGCAGCGTGAACTGGTACAGACTGCGCGACCCGCGGCCGCCGATGTTGATCGGCGGCTGGTTGACGAGGAACGTCCGGATGCCGGGAATCTGCGCAAGCTTCGGCCGCAGCTCGGCG
>DASYQV010000075.1:0-7740 GCA_036005125.1 Vicinamibacterales bacterium | reverse complement strand
TCCTCGTTCTCTGCGGCCCGGCAGGTCGGGCCGGGGCGCAGACGCAGACCTCCGCGGACCAGGTGGCGCGTGCGTGGGACGGTCATCCCGACCTGAACGGAATCTGGCAGGCGATGAGCACGGCCAACTGGGACCTGCTGGACCATCCGGCCCGACCCGGCCATCCCGATCTCGGCGCGGTTGGCGCGATGCCTCCAGGACAAGGGGTCGTGGTCGGCGGCGTGATCCCGTATCAGCCCGCGGCCCTTGCGCAGAAGCAGAAGAACTTCGAGAAGCGGATGAGCGAGGACCCGGAAGCCAAGTGCTACATGCCGGGCGTGCCGCGCGCGACCTACCTGCCGTATCCATTCCAGATCGTCCAGGGCGACAAGAAAATCATGATGGTCTACGGCTTCGCCATGGCGAGCCGCACCATCCACATGGACAGGAAAGACGCGGAGCCCTCGCCGATCGATACGTGGATGGGCCGGTCGCACGGTCGTTGGGAGAAAGACACGCTCGTAGTCGATGCAGCCGGGTTCAACGGAGAAGCCTGGTTCGACCGATCGGGCAATTTCGCCAGCTCGTCCCTGCACGTCGTGGAGCGGTATACGCCGATGGGCCGCAACGCGATCATGTACGAGGCGACCATCGAAGATCCGATGGTGTTCACGCGCCCCTGGGTGATCAGGATGCCGCTTTACCGGCGGCTCGAAGAAAACGCCCGCGTCCTCGAGTTCAATTGCGTTGAGTTCTCGGAAGATCTCCTGTACGGTCATTTACGCAAGGTCCCGACACGGACACGGTGACCCGGCAGGACTGTGGAGGAAGCACAACATGACGACGAAGGTTGGCGCATGTGCGTTCGCGGCCGCGGTGGCGTTCGGTGTTGCGGCGCCAGATGCGGCCCGTGCCGCAGACGCCAGGGTCCACCAGGTCTACATCACGGCGTCGAGCCCGTCCGAGGGCGTCCGCTGGTATGCCCGGCACATGCAGTGTGAGGCGATTGCCGACCGCACGGACACGGCGAAATGCGGTCGCGTCGAGCTCGTCTTCGTGGTGCAGCCGACCATGGGAAGCACCCAGGGCACCGGCGTGAACCACATCAGCTTCTCGTTCCCCGACGTCAAGGCCAAGATGACCGAGCTCGAACGGGTCGGCGTCAGAGGCGCTGGCGTGAGGCTCCAGCGATTCCCGGGCGGGGCGATGTTTCAGGAGGTCCCCGGGTTGTTCGCGCACGGTTTCCTCTTCGATCCCTGGGGGACGCGAATCGAGCTGGTGCAGGACCCCGAGGTGACCGGTTTCCATCACGTCCACCTCAGCGCAACGGATCCAACCGCAACCCTGACCTGGTATCGGAAGATGTTCGGCGGCAAGCCCGCCAGGCTGAAGGGTCAGCTCGATGGGCTGTTGTACGACGGCGTCTGGGTGCTCGCGGAACGCCAGGAGGAGGGCAAGCCGGCATCAACGGAGGGGCGCGCGATCGATCGCGTCGCGTTCGTGGTCACCAGTCTGGACAGCGCGGCCGCGGACCTGCGTAAGCAGGGCGCGACGGTCGTGAAGGAGCTGAAGCCATCTCGTGGCAACGCGAAGGGTGCACTGCTCGCCGGCCCCGACAACGTCCGCGTCGCCGTGCTCGAGCCCGGCTTCGTCAGCGATTCGGTGATTGCGCGCGGCTCGACGCCGGCAGCCGTCGCGGCGGATCGGCGCGCGCCTTACACGACGCCGCGGACCCCGTGGGGCGAGCCCGATATACAAGGCCTCTATACCGGCAACTCGGCGCACGGCATCCCGCTCGAGCGGCCGAAAGACCTGGCCGCGGTCGGCACGCTGACCGCCGAACAGGCCGAGGCGAGGCGCGAGCGCGGGACGCTCGGCAGCATCTGGGGCTACGAGCGCGAGTGGCGCGACACGACGCTTGGCTACGTGAAGACAGCGCCTTCCAGGCAGGTCGCGATGATCATCGACCCGCCGGATGGCCGCCTCCCGCCGTTAACGACAGAAGGAGCGCGGCTGGCGGAAGCGGCGCGCCGCGCCGCCGCGAGCGAGGAAGGCGCCGGTCCGAATCCCGGCTACGGCCTGCCGGCGGGTCCGGAGGATCTCGCGCCATTCGTGCGATGCATCACACGCGGGCTGCCCGCCATGATGATGCCGATCGTCTACAACAACGGGCTGCAGGTCACGCAGGGGCCTGGATACGTCACGATCACGAAGGAGATGATCCACGAAACGCGCGTGATCCCCACCAGGCCTCAGCCGAACGTCGGATCCGAGCTCACCTCGTGGCTGGGCTATTCACAGGGCCGGTGGGAGGGCGACACGCTCGTCATCGAGACGACGAATTTCAACGGCAAGGCGTCGTTCCAGGGGTCGAGCGCAAAGATGAAGCTCATCGAACGCTACACGCGCATCGCTCCCAACGTGATGGAGTACCGGTTCACCATCGACGACCCGACGACCTGGACGAAGCCGTGGACCGGCATGTTCACGTTCGACAAAGATGACGAACAGTACGAGCTCGTGGAATACGCGTGTCACGAGGGGAACTACGGGATCAAGAACATCCTCAGCGGCGCGCGCGCGAAAGAGAAACAAGTGCAGGGCGCCCGCTAAAAAGTGAGGTGGATGACATGCGACGGACATTTCCCATCACGATACTCGGCCTCGGACTCGCCTTCGGCTTGATGGCCGCGGCGCCGGTCGACGCGCATCACGCGTTTGCCGCCGAGTTCGACTCGACCAAGCCGGTGAAGCTGCGCGGCACGATAACCAAGATGGAGTGGATCAATCCCCACGCGTGGATGCACCTCGAGGTGAAGAACAAGGACGGCAGCGTCGAGCAGTGGATGATCGAGGCGGGACCTCCCGGGGCGCTCGTGCGCCGCGGCTGGAAGAAGGACTCGGTGGTGCCCGGGACCGAGGTGCTCGTCGAGGGGTATCAGGCGCTCGACGGCTCCAAGCGTGCGAACGGCCGCGACGTCACGTTCCCCGACGGGACGCGGCTCTTTGCCGGATCGTCAGGGACTGGTGCGCCGCGCGACGGCCGGGATCCGACGGAAAAGAAGTAGGAACCTCGCCGCCCTTTCCTGCACATCTCTTCTGAAGCCCCGCCTTCGCGGGGCTTCGTCTCGAAAACCCGTCACCACATGAAACCGCGCTCCCACGCGAAAACGATCGCCTGCGCGCGTGACCAGACGCCCAGCGTGTCGAACAGACGAGAGAGACGGGCGAATTTTGAAAGCGGCTGACACTTCAGGTCGCGGCGGCATGTGTGCGAAGCTGACACGCCGCCGTAAACCCATAACACCACGCCGTTTACCCCACAGGCGCCTCCGGCATGCCCCTTGAGATAGGAATGCCAGGAGGAATTCATGAGACGTTTTCAACCGCTCGTGATCTCGTTGGGACTGTCGGTCGCGGGCATGACGATGATGGCCCCCGCTACGGCGCTGGCGTCGAAGGGCCCGAAGGCAAGCGTGCAGGCACCGAAAGGCGGGCCGAAGAGTTCTACAACGACTGCATCATCCAAAACGAGCGGATCACCGAAGATGTCCGGCAGCACCACGTCGGGCAAAGGCACGGACGCAGGGAAAGTATCCGGCGGCGCGAAATCAGATAAATCCGGCGGCGTGAAATCGGATAAGACCGCGAAGGCCGGGTCCACGAAGAAGTCAGCAGCCGCCTCGACCCCGGCGACGACCACGTCGTCGACAAGCGGGGGTGGATCGGCGGGCGGCACCGGTACAACGACCGGAACGGAGCCTGGCAACTCCACGACGCCACCGGCCTCGACGACGCCTGTTGCCGAGCCGAACGAGATTTCGGCGCGCCTCTCGCGCAATCCGCAGCAGAAGGCCCGCCTGACGTCCATGCTCCCGGCGGGGATGACGCTCGAGCAGGCCAGCGCCGGATTCCGCAACCAGGGGCAGTTCGTTGCTGCGCTGAACGCGTCGCGAAACCAGAGCGTTCCGTTTGCCCAGTTGAAAACGGCAATGGTTGACAACGGCCTGAGCCTTGGCCAGGCGGTGAAGAAGGTGAAGAATACGCCGGCGCCTCCGGCTCCAGCGCCGACGACACCGCCAGCGCCGACGACACCGCCAGCGCCGACGACACCGCCAGCGCCGACGACACCGCCAGCGCCGACAACACCGCCGGCGCCGACAACACCGCCAGCGCCGACAACACCGCCAGCGCCGACAACACCGCCAGCGCCGACAACACCGCCGGCGACCACAACACCGCCGGCACCAAGCTCTCCGACTCCGACTACCCCGCCGGCACCGGCAACGGGTAGTACCACCACCAGGGCGCGGGCGCGGTAATGAGATCACGCCTGCTACCCTTCGGCGCATTCCTCGTTGTCGCGCTGTGCTGTTCGCAGGAGGCCGCGGCCCAGGGCCGCGGCCGTCCCAAGGCACCCAAAGCACCGAAAGCGCCGAAGGTGTCGACCCCAACCTCCTCATCCGCTGTCACGGTCCCGCCGACGTCATCGACATCGGCGCCGATGCGCCTGGCGGGCGCTGTGTCGCCGGGGACCTCAGTGCGGCAGTTCGGCTCGTGGCTCGACGATGCAAGCGCGGGGACCGGTGGGGAAGGCCGAACGGGCATCGGGATCGGGTACTGGCGCATGAACAGCGGATCGCAATGGAACGTACCGATGCTCGACGTCGGGTACGCGTTCACTGATCGCGTTCAAGCCAGCGCCAACGTACCCTTCTACCACGCCAGCTACGAAGGCGGCACTGCGCGTGGAGTGGATGACATGTACCTCTCTGGAAAGCTGACGTTGATCGATCCGTCGCTCACATTGTCGGAGTTCGGCCTTGCTGTGAGTCCTGTCGTCGAGGTGCTGAGCCCTGGCAGCACCGACGGCCGGATTCATTACGGGGTGCCGGTGAGCATCGAAGTGCGTCGGCAGCCCTTCCGCGTTTTTGGATCCGGCGGCTATTTTTCCCGCGGCTCCGTTTTCGCCGCAGGTGCGGTGGAATGGAGTGCGCCGGCAGGATACGCCGTGACGGTCTCCGTCTCGCGTTCGATCTCTACCGTCGCTGACACCGCGCTCGACGCTCTCGGCGTGAACCGTCACCGCGCCGATCTGACGGGCAGTGTCGCCCGCCCGCTGGGGAGCCTTACATCAGCGTACGTCAGCGTGGGTCGCAGTCTGACCAGCGTGGCCGAAGGGGGCACCGCGTTCTCGCTCGCGGGCGGCCTGTCATTCCGCTTCACGCCGACAAAGGCGGTACATTAGCGCCCCACCCCAGGCTGGAGATCGTTTCACCACCACAGACATACGCAGGCCGCATCTTTGGATGCGGCCCAGTAGAATCACCAAACCACTTCATGCCGGGTCTGCAGACCCGGCCTGCGTACCACCGCGTCACCATTCCTCACGCTCGGGGCGCCCGCATGGTCGCGCATCCCTCGCGATTATCGCGATGATTTCTCGGCGTCGAGGTACTTCCGCATCCACGCGAACACCGCTTCGTGCCACCGCTGGCTGTTGAGCGGCTTGTTGACCCAGTGGCCTTCGTCGGGGAACACGAGTGCCTGCGCGGGCACGCCATTGCGTCGCAGCGCGGTGAAGAGCTGAAGCCCCTGATCGACCGGCACGCGGAAGTCGAGCTCGTTCGTGATGATGAACGTTGGCGTCCTGATCCTGTCCGCGTGCAGGTGCGGCGAGCAGCGGGCGAAATGCTGCCGCGCTTTGCCGCTCCACGGCGGGCCGCCGTTCTCCCACTCGGCGAACCACAGCTCTTCGGTCGCGAGCGCCATCGACTCGAGATTGAACACACCATCGTGCGACACGGCCGCCTTGAACCGTCCCGTCTGTCCGATGATCCAGTTGACGGCGTACCCGCCGTAGCTGGCGCCCGCGATGCCCATCCGCGCGGTGTCGATGTACGGCAGTTTCGCCACCGCGTCGAACGCCCCGTTGAGATCCGTCATCACCTTGCCGCACCAGTCCTGCGAGATCTCGTCGACAAACTTCTGCCCGAAGCCGGTGGACCCGCGCGGATTCGGCGCCGCCACCACCCAGCCCTGCGCCGCCCAGAGTGCCGGGTTCCACCGATAGGACCATGCGTCCTGCGAGGCGCCCTGTGGTCCACCGTGAATGATGAAGACGACGGGATACTTCCGACTCGGCGTGAAGTTCGGCGGCTTCAGAAGCCAATACTGAATTGGCGCGCCGCCGGCGCCGCTCGTCGTGAGGTTCTCGGGTGCAGAGAGCGCGACCTCGTCGAGCCATGTCCGGTTCTCGCGCGTGAGCGCCGTCACCGGTCCGCCCTCGGTGGCGACGCGATAGATCTCCGCCGGCGCCGTCAACGCCGACTTCGAGAAGATCACAAAGCGCGCTGAAGGCTGGAACGCTCCGATGGCGCCGCCCCGCGCGATCTGTTTCGGCGGCCCACCCGTGACCGGCACAACGTAGAGGTTCGTCGCGGCGCGATCCTCCGCCGTGAACCAGATCGAGGATCCGTCGGGCGCGAAGCGGAAGTCGGCGACCGAGAGGTCGGGTGTCTCGAACAGCGTGCGCTTCGTGCCGGTGGCGCGATCGTACAGATCGAGATACCAGCGATCGGACTCGAAACCGGCGCGACGCTGCGCACGCACCGCGAGCAGCTTCCCGTCGGGGGAGAAGACGGGCTGCATATCCGCGGCGGGGTTCATCGTGAGCTTCCGCGGCGCGCCGCCGGCAACCGGCACCGACCAGACCTCGTGGTTGGTGGACCAGGCTTCCTCGTCCTTGAGGTCTCCCTTCGACATGAACACGACCTCACGGCCGTCAGGCGAGAATGTCACCGCGTTGTCCTCGTAGAAGTGCGGCGGCGAATCGAAGTCGCCGGGTGTCAGGTCGCGGGGGTCGCCGCCGTTCACGTCGGCGACAAAGATGTGGTGCCGCACGCGCTCGCGCCACTCGTCCCAGTGCCGGAACATCAGGCGCGCGAGGCGGCGGACCTTCACCGGATCCTTTTCAACCGACTCACGCATACGCCTGTTGCACGCCTCATCGCGGCACTCGGCATGGACGTCCGAGACGAACGCGATCTTCGTTCCGTCCGGAGAGAAGACGAGCGGACCCTGCACGCCTTCCGACATTCTCGTCACCTGCGTGATATTGCCGCCGCCGGCATCGGCAACGTAGACCTGCGCCGCACCGTCCCGCGTGGAGATGAAGGCGAGGCGCCTGCCATCGGGCGAATATCGCGGAGTGTTCTCGGTCTTGTCACCGGTGATGAGCTCACGCGGCGCGCTGGATCCATCGGCCGGGACCGCCCAGATGTCGGCGTTGCGCCGTCCGGCGCTCGTGTCGGTGGTCGTCCGGACGAAGACGACCGTCCGGCCGTCCGGAGAAAGCTGCGGATCGGCGACGCGAACGGCGGTGATCAGATCGTTGATCGCTAACGGCCGATTCGCCTGTGCGGCGGCGGCGGCCGCCAGCCCGACGGCCCCGAGCGCCGCAGCACAGCGTGCATATCTACGGATCACCAGGAACATCGTTTGGCCCCTCCAGGAAGCCGGAACTGCCATTGTCGCATCTGCGCGGCACGCGATTGATGAGCCGGGCGTTCTTATTCATGATTCTTGATTCTTGATTCATGATTGGGATCGACGATCGTAGACGAAGTCGGAAATCATGAATCAAGAATCATGAATCAAGAATGAGTGATGATACGGACGTTCAAGGAGGCCTGACCCGGCAGCAAAAGCGCGACAACGTGATCCGACTCGTGTTTCGCGGACGATCCGATGCCTACGACG
>DASYQV010000074.1:0-9751 GCA_036005125.1 Vicinamibacterales bacterium | reverse complement strand
CGCGGGCGCAGCCGCCTTGGCGGTTCCTTTCTTTACCGGCGCGGCCACCTTGCCGGCTCCCTTTTTCGCCACCCGGGCCACCGTCGCCACGGCCTTCGCGACCGCCTTCACCGGCTTCAGCGTCGTCTTCTTTGCCATGCTTGCTGCTCCAGTCTTGCGCTCTTTTTCGCTGTTAGGCCTCAGGTATCGGGCCTCAGGCCTCACGGCCGTCCAAGGCCTCAGGCGTAGGGCCTGAGACAACCCTGAGGCCTGAGGCCTGATCCCTGAGGCCTACCGCGTTCACTTCTCCACATGCTGAGGCTGCTGCGTCTCCGCGATCTCCGAAATGTCCGCAAGGTTCACGATGATGTCGCGCAGCGTCGCCACGAGCGCGAGCCGCGCCGTCCTGAGCGTCTCGTCCTCTGCCATGACGAGCACGTCGTCGAAGAACTTCGCCACCGACGGTTGAAAACTGGCGACCTCGGCGAACGCGTCGCGATATTCGCCGCGGGCCGCCGCATCGCGAATTGCGGGAGCGCGTCGCTCGATCTCCGCAAGGAGCGCCGCCTCCGCAGGCTCGGTGAGCCGCACCGCGTGGCGGTCGAGCGTCGGCCCGGTCACGCCTTTCGTGATGTTCTTGACGCGTTTCAGCAGTCCGGCCACTTCCAGCAGCGCCGCGGATCCACTCATCTGAACGAGCGCCTCGAGCTTGCGGCGCGCCTCGAGCGGGCTCACGTTTTCAATGCTCCCCGACATCACGGCGCGCACGTTGCGGACGTCGAACCCGCGCTGCTCGAGCAGATACGTGAGCCGATCGGCCATGAACGAGAAAAGCTGCGGCGCCGAGTCCTTGTATCCGCCGAACGGCTCGGCCGCCCGCGCGAGGAGCGGTCCGAGCGTAAGCCGCTCGTCGACGCCCGTGAGCTCTGGAAGGTCCGCCAGGACCTTCACCACACCCTGCGCCTGCCGCCGCAACCCCAACGGGTCGCGTGAACCAGTTGGCCGTTCGCCAGCCGACAACATCCCGACGACCGAATCGAGCTTGTCGGCGAGCGACACCGCGGCCCACGGCACGGCGGCAGCGCCAAGCTGCTGGCGCGTCGGCGGCGCATCGGCCTCGACGCCAATCGGAAGGTAGTGGTAGTAGATTGCCTTCCACACCTCCTCCGGCAGGTTCTCTTCGCGCGCGTAGATGCCGCCCATCGTGCCCTGAAGCTCGGTCAGCTCCCGGACCATCTCGGTGGCGAGGTCCGCCTTCGACAATCGGCCTGCCCGCTCGGCGTGGATCGCGAGCTCGGGACGCTTGAAGGCCTCGGCGGCGATCCAGGCGCTGAGAGAGGCGACGCGTTCGGCCTTTTCGCGATAGCTGCCCAGTTTCTTGTGGAAGAGGATGGTCGACAGCCGCTCGATGCGCGATTCGAGCGGCACCTTGCGGTCCGCATCCCAGAAGAAGCGCGCGTCGCGCAAACGCGCCGTGAGCACACGCTCGGAGTTGCGTGCGATGAGCTCCGGCTTCTCCGGCTGCATGTTGATGACCGCGAGGAATGCGGGCTTCAACCTGCCGTCCTCGTCGACCACGGGGAAATAGTGCTGATGATGAATCATCGTGGTCGTCAGCACTTCTTCGGGCAGGTCGAGGAACTCCACCGAGAAGTGCCCCGCCACGACCGATGGGTACTCGACCAGATCCGGCACCTCCTGCAGGAGCGCCGACTGCATCGTCACCTGCGGGCTCACACGCGCACTGAGGCGCCGGGCGTGGGTTTCCAGCTCGCGGCGGATTCGATTCTCGCGCTCGCCTCGATCGAGAATCACGAAGTTTTCGAGGAGCCGCGCCTGATAGTCTTCGAACGTCTTCACTTTGATGGCACGGCCCGCCCGCCCGCTGGTTGTCAGGAACCGATGGCCGTAGGTGTTGGCACCCGATCGGATGTCCTGCACCAGCGGACCCTGCGACGACTCGGTCCGGCGGATCACGAACGGCACGACGCGGCCGCCGTACAAGAGCACGATCCAACGGATGGGACGGGCGAACACGAGGTCGCCCTTGCCGTCTTCGAGGTAGGCGTCCCAGCGCATCTGCTTCGGAAACGTCAGATCACGGAGCAACGCGGCCATCACGTCGGCGAGCACATCGACCGCTGCCTTGCCGCGCTGACGCAGACGGTAGGCGAGATACGTGCCCCTCGGCGTCTCGTGCCGCTCGAGCGCGGTCACGTCAACGTTGTACTTTTTCGCGAACCCCGCCGCCGCAGGAGTCGGCTCGCCTCCCGGCGTGAACGCGGCGCTGATCGGCGGCCCCGTGAGGACCTCTTCCAGATCGGTCTGCCGCTCCGACAGGCGCGCCACCCGGGCCGTCAACCGGCGCGGCGTGCTGAAACTCTCGATGGGCGCCCCTGGCGCGAGACGATACTCCTTCAATCGAGCTTCCAGGTGTCGGGCGACCTGGCTCGTCAGGCCCGGCAGCCAGCTTGCAGGAATCTCCTCGCACCCGATCTCAATCAGCAGCTCGCGATCCATCGTCTCCCACGTAAGCCTTGGCAATGCGCACGGCGAGCTGCCGCACGCGAAGGATGTAAGCGGTGCGCTCGGTCACGCCGATGCTGCCGCTCGAGTCCAGAATGTTGAAGAGGTGCGAGCACTTCAGGCAGTGCTCGAGCGCGGGCCACACCAGCCCCGACGCGAGCAGCTTCTCCGAGAGCCCGAAGTACTTGTCGAACAGGTCCCGGTGCAACGCGGCAAATTCCGCCGGGGGCATGTCGACCTGACCGAACGCGTATTTCGACTGCTCGATTTCCTCCTGCAGTCGCACCTCGCCGTACTTGACGCCGCCGCCCCACTCCAGGTCGAACATGTTGTCGACCCGCTGCAGGAACATCGCGATGCGCTCGAGGCCGTAGGTGATCTCGCACGAAATCGGCGCGAGGTCCAGGCCCCCGACCTGCTGGAAATAGGTGAACTGGGTGATCTCGAGGCCGTCGAGCAGGACCTGCCAGCCGATGCCCCACGCACCGAGCGTCGGCGACTCCCAGTTGTCTTCCTCGAACCGGATGTCGTGCTGGCGCGGGTTGATCCCGCACGCCTCGAGGCTGTCGAGATACAACTGCTGCACCTCGTCGGGCGACGGCTTGAGGATCACCTGGAACTGATGGTGCTTGAACACCCGGTTCGGGTTCTGCCCGAAGCGCCCGTCGTCCGGCCGCCGCGAGGGCTGGACGTAGGCAACGCTCCAGGGGCGAGGACCGAGCACGCGAAAGAGCGTTTCCGGGTGGGACGTACCCGCGCCGACCTCGAGGTCCAGCGGCTGCTGAAGGAGGCAGCCATGTGAGGCCCAGTAGGCCGAGAGCTTGAGGATGAGGTCCTGGAGTGTCACGAAGACTGACGCATTACACGCGGCGCCGCAGATCGCGAAGAACGCGTTCCGATTTCAGCGGTTTCTCCAAGTGGGTCGTAATCAACGTCCGGTGCACGCTTTCGAGCTCCTTGAGCACATCGCGCCCGGCGGGCAGCTCGCCCACCCGCCCTGGCGCCACCCCGCGCGAAGCCGCCAGAAAGGTCAACGCGCCCTGCGAGAGCGTTCCTCGCGATTCCGGGTACACGCCCTGCAGCCGCAGCAGCCAGTACTCGAAATACCGGGCGAGCGGCTCAACCGGCACACCTGCCCCGAGCGCCTCGAGCATGGACGCGCCGAGGCGATACAAGCGCTCGTCGGCGTCCGCCTCCTGCGCCCACTCGTCCAGCAGCTCGGCAAAATAGCCGATGTACACGAGCGCATCCGCCGCGCCGAGCGTCAGCGGCGATCGCACGGGCTCCGCGTAGTTGATGCCGACGAGCTCCCGCCGCTCGTGCTCGAAGTACGCCATGCGGACCTCGGTGAGCGGCTCGAGCGAGGCGCTGAAACGTGACCGCGGCCGACGCGCGTACTTCGCCACGCCCCGCTTCTTCCCCCGATCCCTTGTCAGGAACACGACGATACGGTCGGCCTCGCCGAGCTTGTATGTGCGCAGAATCAGGGCATCTGCCGTGTACAGCGGCACCGGAGCCTATTCTACTCCCGCGTTTCCTCGCATTACCCCGACTTCACGAGATAGCCGATGAAGAGCGTCGCGAGTCCCAGAAACGACAGGAACCCGAAGACGTCCGTCATTGTGGTGATAAACACCGAGGAGGCAAGCGCTGGATCGACATTGGCCGCCCGCAAGCCGAGCGGAATCAGCGTCCCGGCGGCCGCCGCGACAAACATGTTGATGATCATCGCCGCACACAGCAGGAGGCCGAGCACCGGGTCGCCCTTCATCAGCCAGGCCACGACCGCCGCCACGGCTCCGAGCAGCATGCCGTTCCCGAGGCCGACGACCGCCTCCTTCATGAGCGCCTTCCGCGAATTGCTCCAGCTCAGCTCGCCGAGCGCGATGCCGCGGACGATGACCGTGAGAGTCTGGGTGGCCGCGTTGCCACCCATGCCCGCGACGATCGGCATGAACACCGCCAGTGCCGTGATCGTCGAGATAGTGCCTTCGAACAACGAAACGACCGATGCCGCCAGGAACGCGGTGGCAAGGTTGATCCCGAGCCAGGGCAGGCGCTTCCGGAGCGACTCGCCGGCCGGCGTGAACGCCCGCTCGTCGCCCGCCACGCCCGCGAGACGATAGATGTCCTCCGTCGCCTCGTCCTTGATGACGTCGATCACGTCGTCGACCGTGATCACGCCTGCGAGCTTGTTCTCCTCGTCGACGACCGGAATCGCGAGCAGGTTGTAGGAAGCGACCTGTCGTGCGACCTCTTCCTGGTCCGTGTCGACCCGGGCGCTGATCAGGTCCGCGGTCATGATCCGCTTCAGCGGGGTTTCCGGCGAGACCAGCAGGAGCCGCCGCAGGGAGACAACTCCAACCAGGTGCCGCCGCTCGTCGACGACGTAGAGATAGAAGACCATCTCCACGTCCCGATTGCTCTGGAGCTCGGTGATGGCCTCGCCAACCGTCGTGTCTTCGTTGAGCGCGAAGACGTGCGGGTTCATGATCCGGCCCGCCGTCTGCTCGTCGTACTCGAGGAGGTTCTCGACCACGCCCGACTCCTTCGGACGCATCAGGTCGAGAACGGCGGCCGAGAGCTCCTCCGGCAGGTGGTCGATCAGGGCAGCCGCATCGTCGGAGGGGATTTCCTGGGCGAGCTTGGCGATCTCCTCGGCGGACCTGGTGGAAAGCAGCGCGGCGCCCGCCTCCGGGCCGAGCTCCGAGATCGCCTCCATCGCGAGCCGACCATTACGCTCGGCCAGCAGACTGAAGGCCGCGACCCGTTCCTTGTCGGGGAGCTCACTGAAGACCTGCGCGAGGTCGGCCGGATGCTGCTTCTGAAGGAGATTCAGCAGGTTGGCGATGGCACCAATGCGGAGCAGCCTCTTGACCGAGTCGAGGACGAGATCGATTCTACGCTGCGCCGCCATGAAAATCCGTCAGCCCACAAACGGCTAAGAGTAGCATGATTTGTCGTTTCGAGTCGCCCCGGCGGGGGTCGTGGCGACACCGAGAACAAGGACGAGAACCCAGTAGATGCCACTCAAAGATGCGGCGGCTCGCGGTCGCCGACAAGACGCCCGCCCGCGTTTGACTTAGCCAGATATCTTGGCTAACTTACTTCTCGTGAAGCGCGTCAAGATTGGTGAGTTTCGCAACCGCGCGAGCGAGTTGATACGCCGCGCGGCCGGAGGCGAGACGATCGTCATCCTCAACCGCGACCGTGAGATCGCCAAAGTCGTTCCGATTACCGCTCGGGCTGAACGTGCCGGCAGGCTGATCGGCTCCCTCGCTGACACCGCAAGAGTGCGCGGCGACATCGAGGCACCGATCGCGCCCTCCAAGGCCTGGTTCCACAGGTCCAAGTGAAGTACCTGCTGGACACGCACGTGTGGCTCTGGTCGGTGCTCGATTCCCCTCGCCTGAGCCGGCGGGCCCGTGCGGCGCTGAGCGCGGTCTCCGCACACGAGCGAGTCGGCGTGGCCGCGATTTCGCTGAAGGAGGCAGCATGGCACCTTGCTCGCGGGCGGGTCGTCGTGGATGAGCGCTTCGGACCGTGGCCATTGTGGTTGCGCACGGCCGCCTCCTCACCGCACATCGAAGTGCTTCCCCTCACCGTGGACGCCGCGATCGAATCAGAGCAATTGGGCGACTCGTTTCCGCCCGATGCGGCAGACTGCCTCATTGCAGCCACCGCGCGCGTCCACAATCTGACGCTGATTACGTCCGACACGGGCATTCGAAGGAGCGGTGCAGTGCGCACGCTCTGGTGAAGGTTTGCTGCCGGGTCTGAAGACCCGGCCTCCGTACTGCTTTTCGTGGGCCGCATCTGAAGATGCGGCCTACGTACGCAAGTGAAGTCTTCGGGCACACGACGTCAGCGTCCTCTCAACCCTATGTCATCGAGGACCCGGGCATCGTCTCGCCACTCGGATTTCACCTTCACGTGGAGGTCGAGGTACATGCGGGTGCCGAAGAATCGTTCGAGCTCCGCGCGCGCGGCGGTGCCGATCTTCTTGATCATGGCGCCCGCCTTTCCGACGACGATCGGCTTCTGCGATTCGCGATCCACGAGGATGGTACAGAACAGGCGCATGACCGTGTCCTCGCCCGGCTCCTCGAACCGATCGACGATGACGGCCGTCGAGAACGGCAGCTCGTCATGCGTAAGCTGAAGCACCTGCTCGCGCACGATTTCTGCTGCGAAAAACCGCTCTGGCTGGTCGGTCAGGTAGTCGGCCGGGTAGATCGGGTCGCCCTCCGGCAGGTATTGCAGGAACAGCCGCTCGAGCACCTCGACGTTCGTCCCGTCGGTCGCCGATACCGGCACGATTTCCACGAACGGGTAGGCCTTCTGGTAACGGTCGATCATCGGCAGCAGTCTCGGCTTGGCGATGAGGTCGACCTTGTTCAGCACCAGGATGACCGGCGATTTCACCCCTTTGATTGCGTTCAGCAGGAACTCGTCGCCCGCACCCGGCTTCACGGAGGCGTCGACGACAACGGCCAGCACGTCGACCTCGCGCACGGCCTCGAGCGCCGTGTCAACCATCCTCACGTTCATGCGGTGCATCGGCTTGTGGACGCCCGGGGTGTCTATGAAGACAACCTGCCCGTCCTCATAGTTCTTCACGCCGAGAATGCGCGTCCGCGTCGTCTGAGGCTTGTCGGAAACGATGGCGAGCTTCTGGCCGACCAGTCGATTGAGCAGCGTGGATTTGCCGGCATTTGGCCGGCCAAGGAACGAGACGAACCCAGACTTCATATCATTCTTGATTCATGATTCTCGATCATTCTCGATTCATGATTTCAGTAGAATCCAAGCGTACGCTCCAGGTCGGCAACCTTCAGGTGTACATGGCCGATGCGAACCGCCGGATCAATGGCTGCCATCCAGTGAGTGTACCTTCAAAGGAGCCGAGCGATGTCCGAGGAGGCACCCGTCATCTCCAGACGCACGTTTGCGAGGCTCGCGGCCGCGGCCTTGCCCATCCTCGGCACGGAGCCGCTCGCCGGCGCACAAGCGCAGTCATCATCCGACGACAAGCTGGAGTCCGAGTTCGTGATGCGTTTGAGGTTCGAGTATCCAGACGTCATACCCGGGTCGCCGCAGTCGACCGGCCTTCCCGGGATGCGGCGAACCATCATCGAGATCAGTCGAGGAACCTTCGAGGGACCGAAGCTCAAGGGCACGGTGATCCCCCCCTCGGGCGAATGGTCGTACGGCTACGGCAAGAAACCGTTCGGACCTGAAGTACGCCTGACCCTGCGGACGGATGACGACCAGCTCATATTCATGCAGTACCGCGGGATTATCGATCGGGGTGTCAACCCGACATACTGGCGCGCTGTCCCATGGTTCGAGGCGGGATCGGGGAAGTACGCCTGGTTGAACAACAGGATCTACATCGGCGTGGGCCACTTCCCTGCCGGGGCGACGCGGGTGGCGGAGTACTGCATCTATCAGATCGTGTGAAGCAGTAGGTCAATCGTGTGAAACAGTAGGTCAAAGGTCAAGGGTCAAAGGGCAAAGGTGAGGGCAAAGGTCTAAGTCTCAGGTGTCAGGTCTAGGTCTCAGGTCTCAGGTCTCAGGTCTAAGAGAGGTCTCAGGTCTAGAGATCCCACCTGCAGATACGCAGTGGGAACCTAGACCTGACACTTGCACCTGATACCTACACCTGATACCTACACCTGATACCTACACCTGATACCTACACCTGATACCTACACCTGATACCTAGACCTGATACCTAGACCTGATACCTACACCTTTGACCTGACCTTTGCCCTTTGACCTTTGACCTTTGACCTGAGGCGGAGTTATTCACCGCCTCCCTGAGGTACCGCTACACGGCGGCGAAGCCGCGCCTTCACGATGCGGCGGCGTTCGACCTCCAGGACCTCCGCGTCGAGCTCGTCGACCTCGAACCGCTCGCCGACATACGGCATCCGTCCGAGATGCGCGAGGAGATAGCCGCCGACCGTCTCGAAGCCCTCGCGCTGGATCTCGACGCTCAAACGATCCGCCATCTCGTCGACGCTGACCTTGCCGCTGAACACGAAGGTGCCATTGCCTTCGTCGGTGACCGTCTCGGCTTCGACGTCGTATTCGTCCCGGATCTCGCCGACGATCTCCTCGAGTAGGTCCTCGACCGTGACGAGGCCGCCGGTGCCGCCGTACTCGTCCACGACGATCGCCATGTGCGCCTGCTTCCGCTGCAGCTCTTTGAGCAGCTCGGAGGCGTGCTTGCTCTCCGGCACGAAGTACGCGGACCGCATCAACGTCGTGAGCGGCGGCTCGGCGCCGGGTGGCAGCGCCACAAGATCCTTCACGAACACGATGCCGAGGATGTTGTCGAGGTTCTCGCCGTAGACGGGCATCCGCGAGTACTGCTGCTCGCGGAACAGCTCGCGGAGCTCGCCAAGCGTGGCATCGGAACGAATCGCGACAATATCGGGTCGCGGCGTCATCACCTCGCGGACGACGGTGTCGGAGAAGTCCACGATCGACTTCACCAGCTCGCGCCCTTCCTCTTCCGAGATGGCCTCTTCCTCTTCCTCTTCGCGCGTCTCGGCCGTCTGATGGTTCGGCTCTCCCGGCGGCACGCCGTTCACAGGCTCGCGGTCGGCCCGCCGCCGTTCGCCGATGCTGATGAGCGCGATCGTCAGCGGCTGCACGACCTTGGCGATGACGTGGAACACCGGCAGCAGGACGTCGAGGACCGCCTCCGGGTCGCGCCGCACGATCAGTATGGGGATCAGGTGCTCGCACATGAGGGCGAAGCCGACAATGGCCACCAGAAGCGTGGCGATCGAATGGGGGGCCTCGACCCCCGTCGTACGGGCAATGAGCACGGCGGCAAGCACGACGCACGTGGCGATGAGAAGCCTGACGGGGATGAACAGCTTGAGCGGCTCGTCCAGGTAGTAGCCGAGACGGTCGTTGCGGCCGCCCCGCTCGGCCATGAGACGCAGCGACAAGCGCATGAGGGTGCTGAACGCCGCCTCGATGCAACCCAGGAACACGGTTATACATCCGAGCAGGAACAGAACGAGCGGCGTCATCGGACGTGCCCCGCGCGAAGTCGAGGGGTCTGGTCTGCGCGAGGGCGGGTCCGCGCTGAACGCCGTCGACGAGGTCGGCGTTCAATCAGGCCTTCGCGCAGCCCGCCCTTGCGACGCAGACGCCGCTCGAGACGGGCCATGCGGCCCGCGTCGCGTTCGTGATCGTAGCCGAGGAGATGCAGGAGCCCGTGCAG
>DASYQV010000073.1:0-4848 GCA_036005125.1 Vicinamibacterales bacterium | reverse complement strand
CTGCTCCTCAAACAGGCCGACTATATTCCGCCGAGCGAGCGCAACGAGCACATGAAGTTCGTCGGCAAGTTCCAGCAGGTCACGAGCCCGGTGACCGCGAAGGGCATCGAGGACACGGCGCTCTACAACTACAACCGTCTCGTGTCACTGAACGAGGTTGGCGGCGAGCCGGACCACTTCGGCACCCCACCGGAGTCACTGCATGCCTGGCTGGCGGAGCGGGCGGCACGGTGGCCCCACGCGCTCTCGGCCACCTCGACCCACGACACCAAGCGCAGCGAGGACGTGCGCGCGCGAATCCATGTGTTGTCGGAGATTCCCGGCGCCTGGAAGCAGGCCGCGTCACGCTGGGCCCGTCTCAACCGCCGCGCGCGTGTCATGGTCGACGGCCACTCGTATCCGAGTCGGAACGAGGAGTACCTGCTCTACCAGACACTGATCGGCACGTGGCCGCTCCAGCCGATGGACGCGAGCGGCGAACGGGAGTACCGCGATCGCATCATCGCGTACATGCGGAAGGCCATGCGCGAGGCCAAGGTCGTCACGAGCTGGTTGGATCCAAGTACCCGGCACGAGCAGGCGATGGAGCGGTTCGTCCGGGCAATCCTTGCCGCGGACAACACGCCGTTCCGCGAAGACTTCCTCGATTTCGAGCGTCGCGTGGCCCACTGCGGCCTGTTCAACTCGCTGGCGCAGCTCACGATCAAGATCGGCGCGCCCGGCCTCCCGGACTTCTATCAGGGCACCGAGCTCTGGGACTTCAGCCTGGTTGACCCGGACAACCGGCGTCCTGTCGATTACGCACATCGTCGCTGTCTCCTGAAGGAGCTCGAGGCGTTGTCGGCGGACGAGGGCCAGCGGCAGGCGTTCTTCGAGCGCCTCATGGCCTCGCCGAGCGACGATCGCGTGAAGCTGTACACGACGCGCACGCTCCTGCAGGCCCGCCGGGCGAACGAGGCGGTTTTCCAATTCGGCAGCTACGAGCCGCTCTCGCTCGAGGGCTCCCGGCGCGAACATGCATTCGCATTCGCGAGACGATATGAAGGTCGCGAAGTGGTGGTAGTGGTCCCGCGACTCGTGGCAGCGCTCGTGCCCGACGCGGACATGCCGCCGCTCGGCGAGCGCACCTGGGGAGACACGCGGCTGCGGCTCCCACATACGACGGCACGCTGTTATCGCCACGCCCTGACGGACCGATACCTCCCCGTGGCGAACGGCGACCTGCGGGCCGCCGACATCTTCGCGCAGGTCCCGGTGGCGGTGCTGGAGGCACAGTGAACGCAGGGCTCAGGGCTCAAGGCTTAGGGCTTAGGAGGCTTAAGGCGTCAGGCCCTGCGCCTCGAGCCTCGGTAGCCCTGAGCCGCCTAAGCCTTAAGCCCTGAGCCCTAAGCCCATGTTCTGGACCATCGTCGGCCTCGCCTTCATCGTGTGGCTCACGGTCGTCATTCTCTTTACGCCGCGCATCGATTATCACGTCACGCTGCCGTTGAAGCCTGACAGCGACGAGTTCCTGCACGTCGTCCAGTCGATGTGCCAGGTAGCCTTGCACCTCGGAAACGCCGCGCACGTCTTCACCAACGGCACGCAGTTCTATCCCGCCATGCGCGATGCGATTCTCGCGGCCGGGGCATCGGTGAACCTCGAGGCCTACATCTGTCAACAGGGCGAGGTTGCCGACATGCTGCTGGATGCGATAGTGGAACGCGCGAAGGCCGGCGTCGAGGTGCGGCTCGTGGTCGACTCGATCGGAAGTTCCGGCATCGGCCGTCGGAACGTGCAGCGGCTGCGCGAGAGCGGCGCAAGGCTGAGCTTCTACCAGCCGCTGACGTGGTACCGGCTCCATCGGCTCAACAACCGTACGCACCGCGAGCTGCTCGTTGTCGACGGCCGTGTGGCGTTCACGGGCGGCGCGGGCCTGGCCGACTGGTGGGCGAAGCCGGACCGCGGCCGCCCCGCGTGGCGCGACACGATGGTCCGGTTCGAGGGGCCGATCGTGGCCTCGCTGCAGGGCGTGTTCGCGGAGAACTGGCTCGAATGCTGCGGCGAGATCATCACCGGCCCTCGCCAGTGGCCGCCTACCGAAGAGGCCGGGCAGACACCCGCCATGCTCGTCAAGAGCTCGCCCGCAGACCGCGCGACCGTTTCGCGCGTCGTGTTCCAGATGCTGGTCGAGGGCGCCACCAGGCAGGTGGACATCAGCACACCGTATTTCCTGCCGGATCGCGCGTTCCGGCAGGCGCTCGTGCGCACGGCCCAGCGCGGGGTGCGCGTGCGTATCATCGTGCCGGGTCGGGTCACCGATCAGCGTCTGGTCCGCCTCGCCAGCCGTCGCATGTATCGCGAGATGCTCGAAGGCGGCGTCCGAATCTACGAGTACCGCCCGTCAATGACGCACGTGAAGGCGTTGATAGTGGATGAAGGGTGGGCCGTCGTCGGGACGACGAACATCGACAACCGGTCATTCGAGCACAACGACGAAGTGAACGTGGCGGTGCGCGACACGGCGCTCGCCTGCCGCCTCCGTCAGGACTTCGAGTGCGATCTCACCGCGAGCGACATGATCACGATCGACGAGTGGCGAACGCGTCCGCTGATCGAACGTCTCGTGGGGCCGATCTGCTGGATCCTCGAACGTCAGCAGTAGGCCGCTCCCGAGACAAACGCACACACTTGTCGCATCCGGCTCAAAAATCCCGCACATCTTGTCGCACGCGCGGTGTGCAGCCAGCGCACTACCTTGTGTGACGCGGGTGTAACAGTCCGGGTCTCTTCCACGCCGATTCGACTCATCGTGCCGTTTCTGCCCGCCGCGCGCCTTGGTCATACGCGTGCTACACGGGACTCTTTCGAAGCTCCGGCTGGCACTGCGGTTGCACAGCGACGCAGCCAGACAGGAGCAGGACCGTGAACCTTCGCACTCTTCGTATCATCATCTGGATAATCGCCATTACTGCCACCCTTTGTATCGTCGGTGCAGCAACCATCCCCGCGAAAGAGATCGTGGAGATTCGCATGCCGGGCCGGTATTACAGTGAGCCCGCCACCGTACGCATCATGATTTCGGTGGAGCCAAACTCGGCGAATCGCCGGCTGACCGTCGAAGCCGACGGCGATTCCTATTTCCGGTCGAGCGAGCTGACGCTTGACGGCGAGAAAGGGCAGCGTCTCCACACCGTGGAGTTCAAGAATCTTCCCGCCGGCGAGTACGTCGTGCGCGCGGCTGTGTGGTCCAACGCCGACGTTCGTGGATTGGCGCAACAGCCGCTCACGGTGGGCACGCCTGGTGGAGAGTTCCATCCGTAATCAAGGGGGCCTGAAGGCCTCCCGCCACCACGCGAGGCATCCCGGCTGGAGACTAAAGGCCTCTCCGGATCAGACATTCATGTCGATCCCGCGCGAAGTCGTCGTCATCACGGGCGCGTCGGCCGGCGTGGGCCGCGCAACGGTCCGCGAATTCGCCCGGCGCGGCGGCTGGATCGGGCTGCTCGCGCGCGGCCGTGATGGACTCGACGCGGCGAAAACCGAGGTCGAGGAAGCCGGCGGCCGCGCGCTCGCGCTGCCAACCGACGTGGCCGATGCGGACGCGGTGGAAGCCGCGGCGTCCGCGGTAGAACAGACATTCGGTCCGATCGACGTCTGGATCAACAACGCGATGGTCTCGGTGTTCTCGCCTGTTCGCGAGATGACGGCCGCCGAGTTCGCACGGGTCACCGACGTGACGTATCTTGGCGTCGTTCATGGAACGCTTGCAGCACTCCGCCGAATGCTGCCGCGCGACCGCGGGACCATCGTGCAGGTCGGCTCCGCGCTCGCCTACCGCGGTATCCCGCTGCAGTCCGCGTACTGCGGCGCGAAGCACGCGGTGCAGGGCTTCACCGAATCGCTCCGTTCGGAGCTGCTGCACGACCGCAGCCGTGTCCGCGTGACGATGGTTCACCTGCCGGCACTGAACACGCCGCAGTTCTCCTGGGTGAAAAGTCGGCTTCCACGCGAACCGCAGCCCGTCCCGCCAATCTTTCAACCCGAGGTCGCGGCGCGCGCGATTTACTGGTCGGCGCATCACACGCGCCGGGAGCTCAGCATCGGGCTGCCGACCGTCGGGGCGATATGGGGCAACGCGATCGCACCGGCCGCCGTTGATTGGTATCTCGCGCGCCACGGATACGAGGCGCAACAGACGGACGAGCCGGTGCGCCCCGATCGTCGCGACAACCTGCAGGAGCCGGTTCCCGGCGATCACGGCGCGCACGGACGGTTCGACGATCGCGCCAGGCCCTTCAGCCTGCACGGGTGGATGAACCGACATCGATGGATTGCCGCGGCGGGAATTGCTCTCGTGGCGACGTATGTAGGCCGGGTCTTTACTCGGATTATTCATGATTCGTGATTCTTGATTCTTGATTTCCGATCGGGATCCCAAATTCAAGAATCAAGATTCAAGAATCAAGAATTGAAAAGACCCGGCCAGCGATTTTGATGATTCTACTGGCCCGCATCTAAAGATGCGGCCTCGGGCCGCATCTAAAGATGCGGCTTACGTGCCATCAATCCGACTTATCGATCCCCGCCGTCCATTCGGCGACCTGGTCGGGAGTCATACCTCCGCGCGGCGCCAGGCGCGCGTCCTCGTACCCCCACTCGTCGATGTCCACGAGATACTGTGCCCGGGAAAGCAGCGTTCCCTGGCAGAGCTTGCTGTCGCGTGTCGGGACGTCCAGCTCCGCCAGCAGCCGGTTTATCAGCTCGCGCATGATGCTCGACGGCACGAGCGAGCGCTCGCCGGGATAGATGAACCCGAAAAGGATCAGATGGCTGAGCAGCACGCGCCAGCTCGCGCCGAAGCGCCGG
>DASYQV010000072.1:0-10871 GCA_036005125.1 Vicinamibacterales bacterium | reverse complement strand
GCTCGGCGTCGAACACCAGCCGCCGCCACCTCTCTTGATGGGGCGTCACCTCCTTGCGCTCGGACTTTCCCCGGGCCCGCGCATAGGCGAGCTGATCAAGCAGGTCTACGAGAAGCAGCTTGATGGGGAGATCACAACGGTGGAAGAGGCGATTGAGGCGGCGCGGCGGTTGGTCTCGAATTGAGCCTACGTAGGCCGGGTCTTTCGAACCGCGAGCGTCGCCGGAACTGAAGTTCCGGCCTACGAACGCTGGGTGATGTAGCGCGCAAAATCCTCCGGCCCGACGTTGCCGCCGCTGATGACGGCCACCGTATCGCTCTGGTCACCATCTCCGTACGCGAGGGCGCCTGCCACCGACGCTGCGCCGCTCGGTTCGGCGACGATCTTCGCGTGGCGGAACAGCCACCTCACCGCCGCAGCGATTGCCGCATCGTCGACCGTGATGACCCGATCGACGAACGCTTTCGCATGAGCGAACGTTAAATCACCGGGACGCAGGGTGAGGAGACCATCAGCGATGCTGCTGGTCGTCGCGAGCGCGACCGGCTCGCCCGCCGCGAGCGATACCGACATGCTCGCCGCGCCGATCGGCTCTACGCCGATCACCCGGACGTCGGGCCTGCTGCGCTTGATCGCGGCGGCCACGCCCGCAATGAGGCCACCGCCGCCGACCGGAACGAACACCGCACGCACCTGCGGACGCTGCTCGAGGATTTCGAGGCCGACGGTTCCCTGACCGGCGATGATCCACTCGTGATCGAAAGGGGGCACGATGGTCAGGCCGCGCGCGGCCGCGATCTCCTCGGCGCGCTGCCTGCGGTCGACCGATGTGCGTCCCGCGAACTCCACTTCGGCTCCGTAAGCCCTTGTCGCATCCACCTTCATGTGCGGCGCGGTCTCGGGCATGATGACGATTGAGGGAACGCCAAGGCGACTGGCGGCAAGGGCGACCGCCTGCCCGTGATTTCCTGATGAGTATGTGATCACGCCCCGCGCGCGGGCATCCGGTGCCAGCCGGGCGAGCATGTTCGACGCGCCGCGCATCTTGAAGGCGCCCATCGGCTGCAGGTTCTCGCACTTGAGCGCGAGCACGCGTCCGTCACGCGACTGCCCATCGTCGCAGGGCCAGCCCACCTCGACGATCGGCGTTCGGCGGGCCAGACCCCGAATCCGTTCCCGAGCGGCGTTGATCTCGTCGATTGAAACGAGCGACCAAATCAATTCGTCGTCTTCTGCCTGGGGCGCGCGAACTGGTCGCCCGGGTTGTAGCTGGGCATGGTGGGATCGTTCGCGATGCGCCAGCCCAGCTCGGTCAGGAAGCGCAGGTCCTCGACGGCGCCGCTGTAGTCCCAGTACGGCTTCACCTCGTCGCTGGGCTGATGGTAGTCGGTGTCGTTGAACGCGTTGCGACGCTTCTTCATCTCGGCCGCGTTCGGACCAGTGAAGTCCACCGGTTCGCTGATGGAGACGGCGGGAATCCCGACCTTCACGAACGGAAAGTGATCCGATCGGAAAAAATACCCGCGGCCTGGCTCAGGGTCCCCTCCGATCACGCGCGCTCGTTCCTTCGCGAGCGCGCCGGCCATTGGGCCGAGCGACGATCGATCTCCGCCGAGGAGCACGATGTCCTTGGTGGGTCCGTACAGATTGATCTCGTCGATGTTGATATCCGCCGCCCACTGGTCGGCCGGAAGCGGAAGGTGCGCTGCAAAGTATTCCGATCCGAGCAGGCCCGATTCCTCCGCCGTGGTGAAGAGAACGTAGATCGACCGCTGCGGCTTGACGGGCGCGCGCGCAAACGCCTGCGCCACCTCGAGCACCCCGGCCACACCGGACGCGTTGTCGAGCGCGCCATTGAAAATGCGATCGGCAGTTGGAGGATCGTTGGGGCGCGGATCACGGATCCCGAAGTGATCGTAGTGGGCGGTGTACATGATTCCCTGCGAGGGATTCGTCCCCTTCAGCACGCCGACGACGTTCGGCGAGACTTTCTGCGCGACTTTCTGTCGAATCGTCGCCGACACCGAGACGCCCAGCGGCACCGGCTTCGCGCCCCGACGCCGTGCGGCCTGACGCAGCGCATCGAGGTCCTGGTTGCCGTGCCTGGCAAGCGCGCGCGCCGTCTCTTCGGTCACCCACGCCTTCAGCCCAAGCGCCGGCTCCCCCGCCGTAGCCGGCAACGAATACTGCGTGCCGCTCCACGACGACTGGACAACCTGCCACGGATAGGTTGCCGACTCCGTCGTATGGATCACAATCGCGCCGGCGGCTCCCTGCCTCGCCGCTTCCTCGAATTTATAGGTCCAGCGGCCATAATACGTGAGCGCGTCACCGCCAAAGAGCGTCGGCTCCTCGGGCGTGGCCGGAGGGTCGTTGACCATGACCAGCGCGACCTTCCCCTTCATGTCGATGCCCGCGTAGTCGTGCCAATTCAGCTCCGGCGCCTCGATGCCGTGACCCACGAAGACCACCTCGCCCTGGACCTTCACCTCGGGCTGTTGCAGGCCGCTGAAGGCGACGACGTCCGTGAGGTACTTGAAGGAGGGCCCGCCCGAGACGGCAAGCGTAAACGAAGGATCGACGACCGACTCGACAATCGGGACGTTCTGGAAGTAGGTATTCGCGTCGCCGCCCGGCTCGTACCCGAGGGCTGCGAGCTGCGTCGCGAGGTACTCGGCCGCGAGCTGACCACCTCGAGTGGAAGGGGCGCGGCCCTCCAGCAGATCGTGCGACAGGAATTTCAGGTGTGCGGCGATATCGCCGCCGCGAATCTCATCCAGGGCCGGCCCGGCCGTCGGCTCGGCGGCCTGCCGCGCGCAGTTTCCGGCAGTCAGGGACGCCGCCAGCACGACAAGTCCCCAGAGCGTCGTACGCATGAACCCAGTATAGTGGGCGACATGGCGCGCTACACATTGGTCTACGGGCTGCGCCTCGTTCCCGAAGGGACCCTCGAGCGGGTTGACGAGGTTCGCTTGAAGCTCAAGGACGGCGAGAGCGCCGGCCTCACATTGCATACTATTAACGGCACAATTCCTCAGCTCCGGCGGGGACTCGACCGGAGCCTGGACGCGTTCTTCGACTTCCTCCCCGGTGCGGCGGAGGAAGACCGGCAGAACTTCGATGACGTGTAGGAACCCGGTTTGCACCGAGGAGTAGATCGTGTCCGACTCACCAACTGGTACACAGCCCGAACGGGAGCGTTCGCAGTTTGCCCAGGTGGCGCCGTCGCGAGATCTCAACGACCGGCTCGTGCTCGATCTCATCGATGCGGTCAAGGGGGTCCTCCGGAAGGAAACCTCGGATCGCCTGCGCGATGTCTACCTCATCGGTGACATCGAAAAGGACATCGCTCGCAACGTGATCGAACGCCTGCGCGAGCTGGCGAACGACAACACGCGGCCAATCACGCTGTACATCAACACCGCCGGGGGCAACGTCACCGACGGCCTCGCGCTTCACGATTCCATCCGGCAGCTCGTTCACCGCGGCATCGAGGTCACGATCATCGTTCAGGGCATGGCGTACTCGATGGGGTCGGTGGTGCTGCAGGCAGCCAGCGACGGACGGCGGTTGGCGCTGCCTCATTCGTGGATCATGATCCACGAGCCAGCCAAATGGGCGGGATGGCAGTCAACCTCGGCGGCCGCGCAGCATCTCGACCGGCTCAAGCAGATGCAGACGCAGATCTACAAGATCCTCGCTGACCGCGCCGGCCGTCCGCTGCGCCAGATCATTCGCGACACGAAGCGGAACGACTTCTACCTCGACGCGAAGAGATCGCTGGACTACGGGTTGATCGACCGGATTCTGGAAGGGTAGTCGAAAGACCGCATCCTTGAGTCGTATCTTTTAAATCGTCACGCCGCCTCGCGCCGGTTGCGGTACTCCTCGAGCAGACGGGCGACGTTGCCGGAAACCGAGTGCAGCGTTGGCGCCCAGCCGAGGGCCCGCGCACGCGGACTCCGGACCTTCTGATCCAGCGCAAGCGCATCGGCGTAATCGCCGAGCTTGGCGCGGGCTTCCTCGATCGGCACGTATCGGACATCGGGGCGCATCTTCACCTGCGCGGCAATCGCCTCGACAATGTCGTTCACCTGCTCATCAGCTTCGTCGTTTGCGTGGAACACGCCGGTCGCGTCCGGGTTCACCGCCAGCCTGACGTAAAGATCCGCCAGGTCACGATCGTAGATGCATGGCCAATGGTTCCGGCCGTTGCCGATGACGCGCACGAGCCCGTTGGAGGCGTCCTTGACGATGTCGCCGATGATGCCGCGAGCCCCGCCGTAGACAATGCCGGGACGAATGACGACCGTGCGGAGCCTGTCGTCGGCACCAGCATCGAGAACGACCCGCTCGTGTTGCGGGCGCCATGCGGAAAAGGGCGTCGGCGCGAGCGGCGCATCTTCGGCTGCGGGCGTTGGCGTCGCGCCGAGCACCCACACGCCGGAGGTGTACACGAAAAACCGCGGCGGGCCTCCGGACGCACGGGGGCGGCTCGCCTCCATCAATGTGTCAATAGCCTGGCGATCCACCTGCGGGCGCCGCGCCGACGAGTCGAGCGCCGTGTGCACGATGCCGTCGCATGCTTCCGCGGCCGACGCGTACGAAGCCGGCTTCGAGAGATCCCCAATTACCGGCTGGACGCCCCGCTGCGACACCCGCTCCGCGTTCTCCGGATCACGCACGAGCGCCGTGACGTGGTGCCCGGCGCGGAGCACGGCGTCAAGTACCGCCCCGCCGATGTATCCCGTGGCTCCGGTCAGGAAGATCCGCATTCTCGAGTCGGGCTATTCTATCCGATCGGTCTCTCGGCTCTCGTTGGTCGTCGAGCGCGTTTTCTGGCAGGGTCCCACTTTTTGCCGTCATTCGGGCGACGACCCGAAGCAGAATCGGCCGGCTGTGGCTCGCGGACTTCTTCCCGAAGCCCGATTAGATGTCCCAGATCCGCTCGCCGTCGAAAAATGTAATCACGCCGTCCGCGCTCACCTTCAGAACGGGACCGTAGCGGCTCGCCGCGAGCGCCGCGGTCGTGCGAGCGCCTTCGACGATGCCTTCATGCTCGAAGTCGGTGGACGCAGGATGGCGCAGGATCGCCCCGGCAGCGAGCAACCGGCCGTTTCTATCGGTCACGGTTGCGCCGTCAATCGAAGCCAGCGCGGCAAAGACGGTGGGATCGAGGTCCATGACCGTGCGCCCCGCGACGAGCTGCAGCAGATCGCGCCGCGACGGGCGATCGCTGGTGTCGACATCCGGTACGTCGCTGCCGAGGCGATCGGCTGGTGCGAGCAGTTGCGGGACGGCCTCCGCCGGATCGCGCACGACGACGAACAACGCGCCCTCGCGCGCATCTGCCAGATCGAGCGCCGTCTGAAACAAACGCAACGCGAGCGACGGATCCCGGACCGCCTCGGCCCACACGTCGTACTTCGCTTTGAGATCGAGGAGATGCCAGCTCGCGCCGCGAAACGCAAACAGCTGGGCGCCCTCGGCAAAGACCTTGATCTCGCGCGAGGGGCTGAGCACGGCGCAGACGTGCCCGTGCCGCACGGTGGCGCGCGCGTGCGCCTCGTACGCCTTCGGGCCGGACACCTCGGGTTGTGGATCCGGCTCTTCATCGAAGCACACGTCCCGACTCCAGCGGTCGATGTCGATGATGTCGAGCAGGCGTCCCTCCGCATTCGCGAGAAACACCGTCCGCACGCCGTCCGCCAGACGATAGAAGCTCTTGATTGACGTCAGCGACTCCGTGTACGACGGGGCCCTCGCCTGCAGCGCCGGATGGGGCCGGCACGGGTCATCGGTCGTCCCGAGGAGCAGCACGCCGGTGGTGATGGTCCGGTTCTCGTACGACGAGAGCGCGGCGACGCGCAGCAGCTCGATCACCGAGGCGATGCGCTCGGCGCGCGGCTGGGGCGAGTCGAGCAGATACGGTTCGGGGTCGAGGAACGCGCCGACATAGCGGTCCTCGATGGCGCCGCGGAACAGGACGCTGCGCTCGGCGATGATGCGAGGGCTCAGGATCGCCCGATATCGCGCCGCCAGCACTGAGCCGATCGCTCTGGCAAATCGTACTTCATGCGCCGTGAACGGCCATCGACTTCGTGCGCGCAACGTGTAGCGCGTTCCGAACCACCGAATCGTCAGCGCGAACGGATCCGCCGACGGCTCGATCGACAGCCGGCCGTCGGACGATAACGACGGCGTCGGCTCGGTGTCGAGCACCGCGCGGCTGAAAAACTGGCGGAGCGCAGCCTGCAGGAGGCTGTCGTACAGGGCGCCGACGGCAAGGGCGGGCGGAACAGACATGCTCGACGGTCATTCTTGATTCATGATTCTTGATTCTTGATTTGTGATGCGGAACCACCATCAGAAATCATGGATCATGAATCAACAATCATGATTCGACAGTTGCCACACCTGAGCGTTGAGGTCTACCGATTACAATCATATTTCACTCATGCGGCGGGACACCCTCATTGATTTCTTCCGCGATCTGATCACGATCCGCGGTGAGTTTCTCGTGTACGACGATGGGTACCGGCGCCGCAGCCATACCTACGAGCAGGTCGGCCGGGCGGCGCGCGGCTTCGCGGCCCGACTCCAGACCGCGGGCCTCTCCAAAGGAGACAAGGTTGTCTTCTGGGGAGAGAACCGGCCCGAGTGGATTGTCTGTTATTGGGCCTGTCTCATAAGCGGCCTCGTCGTCGTTCCCGTCGATTACCGCTCCTCATCCGATTTCGTTGCGCGAGTACGACGCCTCGTCGACGCGCGTATCGTCCTCGTCGGCGATGACGTCGCGCCGCTTCGCGAGGACATCGATCTCGGTGAGGCCCGGCAGTGGCCCTTCGCCGAACTCGACTGGCATGCCGATGCTCCCTTTCCCGATGTCCCGATCGACCGCGACGATCTCATCCAGATCATCTTCACGTCGGGTGCGACGGCCGATCCGAAAGGCGTCATCATCCGGCACCGGAACGTGCTCGCGAACATCGTTCCGGTCGAGCGCGAGGTGTTGAAGTACCTGCACTACGAACGCCCATTCCATCCGCTGCGATTTCTCAATCTGCTCCCTCTCAGCCACATGTTCGGCCAGTCCATGGCGACGAACATTCCGCCCATGGTGCGCGGCACGGTCATATTCACCAGGAGCTTCAACCCGCACGACATCGTGCGGCTGATATCGACGCGACGGATTTCCGTGCTCGTGTGCGTGCCGAAGATCCTCGACGTGCTGCGCGAGCACGTGACGCGCGCGGCGCCGGGTGCGGCCGAACCGCCGCCCGCCGGGATGTCCATTCCGGCGCGGTGGTGGCGATACCGTCGCCTCCACTCGATGTTCGGCCTGAAATTCTGGGCGTTCGTGGTCGGCGCCGCGCCGCTCGCGCCCGATCTCGAAGAGTTCTGGCGCGCGCGGGGGTTCGCGGTCATTCAGGGATACGGCCTCACGGAAACCGCGCCGATCGTCACGCTGAATCACCCCTTCCGCACCAGCAAGGGCTCGGTTGGCACCCCCATTGGCGGAGTGGAAATCCGGTTTGCCGACGATGGAGAGATCCTCGTGCGCGGCGAGAACGTGACGTCGGGGTACTACACGTCGACTGACGGTGGCACCGCAGGCCAACCCGAGACCGTTTTCGATGCCGACGGATGGCTGCACACCGGCGACATCGGTGACCGCGACGCGGATGGGCGCGTGTTCATCAAGGGCCGTAAGAAGGAAATGATCGTCACGCCAGAGGGGCTGAACGTCTTCCCCGAGGATATCGAGCGGGTACTGAACAGTCTCCCAGGCGTGCGTGACTCGGCCGTGGTTGGCGTCGCCGAGGTTGGAGAGGAGCGCGTGCATGCGGTCCTCATACTGGAGCCCGCGGTGGAGACCGAGTCGATTGTCCGCGCTGCGAATACGCTCCTGCAGGATCATCAGCGGATTCGCAGCGCGTCGATCTGGCCATCCGAGGAATTGCCGCGTACCGAGGGCACACGCAAGCTCAAGCGTGCGGCGATCCGTCAATGGGTGGCGTCGGGCGAGCGGCCCGCGGCAGCCGCACGCGCCGATACGGTGGAGGCGCTGATTGCCCGGTTCGCGCGAGGTCGTGACGTGAGCGGCGCAACCACCCTCGAGGAGCTGGGTCTCAGCTCGCTCGAACGTGTGGAGCTGATGGTCGCGCTGGAGGACCGCTTCCAGACGCGCCTCGACGAGGGCCGCTTCGTCACCGCCGGGAACGTCGCCGACCTCAAACGGTTGGTGGAGCAACCGCCTGATACGGAGTCCGCTCCGGAGCCGGTCGATTTTCCGTCATGGAACCGCACGCTCCCCGTACACGTCATCCGGCGCCTCTCACAGGCCACGTGGATCGTTCCCTTCACGCGCGTGTTCGCGCATCTGCGGATCGAGGGTCTCGAGCACCTGACGGACCTGGAAGGACCCGTGGTGTTCGCTTCGAACCATCAGAGCCACATGGATGTGCCGGTCATCCTGGCGGCGCTGCCGGGTCGCTGGCGCGCTCGCCTCGCACCAGCGATGCTCAAAGAGTTCTTCAAAGCGCATTTCTATCCTGCCGAACACACGCGGCGGCAGTGGATCACGAACACGCTGAACTACTACCTCGCGTCGTTCTTCTTCAACGCGTTCCCGATCCCACAGCGCGAGGCGGGGGCGCGGCACACGCTGACCTACATCGGCGAGCTGATCTCTGGCGGGTGGTCGGTCCTGATCTTTCCCGAGGGCGTGCGGTCCGAGACGGAGGAAATCACCTCGTTTCGCGGCGGCGTCGGGATGATCGCGGCTCGACTCGATGTCCCCATCGTGCCCGTCCGCGTCTCCGGGGTAAACCGGGTCCTGCATCCCCGCCACAAGATGGCGCGGCCCGGACGGGTCCGCGTCGCGTTCGGCGCGCCGATGCGTTTGCGCGGAGCCGACTACGGCGCGCTCGCGCAACAGGTCGAAGCGAAGGTCAGGGCGCTGTAACCAGACAAACGGACCAGGAGGAAACGGGCCTGGGCAACAGGCCAACTCTCTGTGAAGAAAAGGGTAAGTCGTTGTCCGTACGCAAAGCCCGTGCGCATCGACAACCCGAAATGATCCAGCCACTTGCGCGGAATCACCGAGTGTGGCACACTCATTGCTAGCCTGACGAAAGGACGAGCTATTGAGCAAAGACGACTTGATTGATATGCAGGGGACGGTCGTGGCGGTTCACTCCGGCGGTTTGTATCGCGTGCAGTGCGACGCCGGGCACGAGGTGCTGGCGCAATTGAGCGGGCGTATGCGGCGCTTCCGTATCAAGGTTGTCCCCGGCGATCGGGTCACCGTTGGTGTGTCCCCCTACGACCCGGTCCGCGGCATCATCACGTTCCGTGCGCGTTAGCCCTTTGACTGCACATACTGCCACACCACCTCAGCAACGTCGTCGCCGCGGAGGCCCCGCACGCCGCCGAGGCACGAACCCAGCCGCGCTGGCGAAGCGCGACCTCACACCGACGCCGTACGAACAGGTACCTTTTGATGAAGCCCCGATTGCGTTTGACGCGCTCATGCTCGACAAGCGGCTCCTGCAGGGCATTCGAGACCTGGGCTGGCGCGATACGCGACCTGTGCAGAGCGGCGTGATTCCGCTCGCGCTTGGTGGAGATGATGTGATTGCGTGCGCCGAGACGGGCACCGGCAAGACCGCGGCCTTCCTTGTTCCGATCCTGCAGCGTTTTCTGCAGGCGCCGGTCGACCGGACCCCCGCCACGCGCGCGCTCGTGCTTGCCCCGACGCGCGAGCTGGTCGTGCAAATCGAGGATCAGGTGCAGGGCCTGACATACCACACGACGGTTTCAAGCGCTCCGGTGTACGGCGGCGTCCCGATGGACGCTCAAGAGCGGGCCCTCCGCGCCGGCGTAGACATCGTTGTCGCCACGCCGGGGCGTCTGATGGACCACATGCGGCACGACGCGACGAACTTCGACAGCCTCGAGATCCTGGTGCTCGACGAAGCGGATCGAATGCTCGACATGGGCTTCCTGCCCGACGTCCAGCGCATCCTCGCCGCCTTGCCGCCCAAACGGCAGACGCTGTTGTTTTCCGCGACCATGCCGGGCGAGATCCTGAAGCTGACGCAGGAGTTTCTGAGCCATCCGAAGTACGTCCAGGTAGGGCGCCGCGGCGGACCGGCGCGGACCATTACCCATTCGGTGCAAACAGTTGCCTCGAAGGACAAGGCCAGGTGGCTCGCGCGGTGGATTCAGGAGGAGGCCACGGGACCCGTGCTCGTGTTCTGCCGAACCAAGATCGGGGCCGACCGTCTGGCCGGTCAACTGAGCGGGTTTGGCATCCGCGCGGTGGCGCTCCATGCAGACCGCACTCAGCAACAACGTATGCAGGCAGTGGAAGGCTTCCGCACCGGCAACTACCCCGTGCTCGTCGCGACCGACGTTGCGGCGCGCGGGCTCGACATCGATGGAATCGCGCACGTGGTGAACTTCGAGGTACCCCATACGGCGGAAACGTACGTGCATCGCGTTGGCCGAACGGGTCGCTCGGAATCAACCGGGTGCGCCTTGACGCTCGTCGCTCCCGAGGAACTGCGCGCCTTGCGCGCGCTGGAGAAAGCCGTTGGCGTTCAACTCCAATGACGACGATTCGGAGACCCTGACCATGGATCCTGTGACACCCGCTGACGAGGGAGCAGCGCCAGCCGGCACCGCGACAGCGCAACCGACGGCGTCTTCTCCGGCTTCTCCGGCAGCCCAATCGGCTGCATTCATCCGCTTTCGATCCTGCCGCTGGCACCAGCCCGCGGAAAACGGGATGGCCGAATTCTGCACGCACCGGGAGGTGAAGCCGTACGCGGGCACGACGGGCTTCGATCCGGAGGCGTGGTGCC
>DASYQV010000071.1:0-16406 GCA_036005125.1 Vicinamibacterales bacterium | reverse complement strand
CCCGACGCAACGCCCGGTACGCGAGACCGAGACAGGGAAAACGGTCGTGCGCCGGCTCGTCGAAGTCGAGGCGGCCGCAGCGCGCCAGGTCGAGCGACGGGAGCGCCGCCGCCCAGCGATCCGGATACGAGCACGCGTACTGAATCGGCAGTCTCATGTCCGTCACGCCGAGCTGCGCGATGATCGAGCCGTCGCTCAATTCGACCATGGAGTGGACAACCGACTGCGGATGAATCACGACCTCGATGCGATCGGCCTCGACGCCGAAGAGCCAGTGGGCCTCGATGACCTCGAGGCCCTTGTTCATGAGCGTCGCCGAGTCGATCGTGATCTTGCGTCCCATCCGCCATGTGGGATGCCGCAGCGCGGCATCCGCGCTGACGCGCTCGAGCGCGTCGGGCGCATGGTCGCGAAACGGGCCGCCGGACGCGGTCAGGATGAGACGCTTGATCTCGGCCCGCCCGCGTCCGTGCAGGCACTGGTGAATGGCGTTGTGCTCGCTGTCGACCGGCAGGATGTCCACGCCGTGCGTCCGCGCCGCGGCCGTGACGAGCGCACCCGCCATGACGAGCACTTCCTTGTTGGCCAGCGCGATGCGCTTGCCCGCTGCGATGGCGGCGAGCACGGCTTCGAGACCCGCCGTCCCGGCGGATGCGCAGAGCACGATATCGGCATCGGGATGAGTTGCCACGGCAATCAGCCCCTCGGCGCCGGTACTGATCCTCGGCGGCAGCGGCGCCCCCATCGCGCGCACGCGATCGAGCGCCGCACTGGTGCCCATGGCCACAGCCGTCGGTCGATATCGCGCGATTTGCTCCGCCATGCGCTCGGCGTTGTTGCCGGCGGCCAGCGCCACGACTCGCAGCTTGTCGGGATGCGCGTCGACCACCGCCAGCGCGCTCTGGCCGATCGAGCCGGTCGATCCGAGAATGGCAAGTCGCTTCATGCGGTAGAGCGGCCTACAGGACCAGATTGAGAAACAGGTAGAAACCCGGGCTCGCAAAGAGCAGCGCGTCGATGCGATCGAGCACGCCGCCATGTCCCGGGATCAGGGTCGAGCTGTCCTTGATGCCGGCAATCCGCTTCAGCCTCGACTCGAACAGGTCCCCGGCAATCCCAAGCAGCACGATCGCCACGCCCATGACGAGCAGCATCGTCTGCCTCGCCAGCGGGAATACCCAGCCGCCGCCAACCACCATGACGAGAGTGCCGAACAGCACGCCGCCGATTGCGCCCTCGATGGTCTTCTTCGGGCTGATGGTCGGCGCGAGCGCGTGCCGTCCAAACGCACGTCCCGAGTAGTACTGCGCCGAGTCGCTGACGACGACGGTTGCAATCAGCAGCAGCACGGCCCCGCGTCCTCCAAGCGCGTGAACCGCGACGAGCGTGCCGAGCGGTACGCCGAGGTATACCGGCGCGACCAGCGCAACCGACGCGTCGGGGAGCGACTTGCCGCCGAACAGGACGTCAACGAGCAGCAGCCCCAGTGCGGCAATCACGAGCAGCCCCATGGCCGCGCGTCCCGGGACGCTCATCCACCAGCACGCGGCCACCACCAGCACCACAGCGACCCATGTCGAGGGCGCCACGTTCATCCGCCGCGCGATCGCGACGTACTCGAAGCTGGCAGCAAGGGCGACGAGCACAGCGACGACCCTCAGCGCCGGTGGGGGAAGGAACAGAATCGCCGCAAGCGTCGCAGCCGCGAGCACGAGCCCGCTCAGAAGGCGGACCATCTCAGCCTAGACATCTCCGAAGGCCCTGATCGTAACGAATCAAAGCAGGCTTTGAGGCCGCTGTGCAGCCTTCGGAGATGTCTACGCCCCGGGGAGCGGGGCAAAGCCAACACAGGCGGCAGTGAAGCGGCGCCATTTCGCTACCAGGTTCTCGGCAGTTTGCGGCGCCGCTTCACAGCCGCTCCGGCCTACCGACTCCGACCTTCGGCAAACTCACGGCGACGGGCAACGGGTTCCCCGACAGCCGGGGTGATTCCGCCGTACCGACGCTCTCGTTTTTGATACGCGAGCACGGCTTCGAACAGGTGTCTTCGTCTGAAGTCCGGCCAGAGCGTGTCGGTGACGTAGATCTCGGCGTACGCGATCTGCCAGAGCAGGAAGTTGCTGACCCGCATCTCCCCGCTCGTGCGGATCAGGAGATCGGGATCAGGCTGACCTGCTGTATAGAGGAGCTCACCGAAGCGGCGCTCGTCCAGATCCGCGGGCGATACGCCGGATTCGATGGCCCGCCGTACCGCATCGACAATCTCGGCGCGTCCGCCGTAATTCAGCGCAATGTTGAACAGCATCCCGCGGTTGCCTGCCGTGCGATCGATGCCGACGGCGAGCTCGTGCCGGACATCGCGCGACAGCTCTTCCATCCGGCCGATGACGCGAAAGCGGATGTTGTTCGTGAGAAGGGTATTGAGCTCGAGCCGCAGGTATCGTTTCAGCAGCATCATCAGCGTGCTGACTTCGGCGGCCGGACGTTTCCAGTTTTCGACCGAGAACGCGTAGAGGGTCAGCACGTCGATGCCGAGACGCGCCGCCGTCTCGACCGTGTCGCGTACGGAATCGATCCCCGCACGGTGCCCTTCGACCCGTGGGAGGTGCCGCTGCGCTGCCCACCGGCCGTTGCCGTCCATGATGATGGCGACGTGGGCCGGAAGTTGCTCGTAATTCACCTGGCGGGCGAGCGCCTCGTCCGGGTGGCCGGGAGGAATCCACGCCAGGAGCTTCTCGAGCGACATCTACTGGAGTGTACCTTCGAAATGTAAAGCGGGCCGTTCCGACGCCACCCCACCGCGCAGGCGCGGCGGGGACCCCGGTGGCACGGCCCGAAATTACCGCAAGTTCTTAATCATACTCGACCTGTACGAGAAACAGCCCGTGCGCCGGGGCCGTCGGGCCTGCCGCCCCGCGCGTCCCGCCATCGAGCAATTCCGCGATGGAAGAGGGCGGCCGCCACCCGCGTCCAACCTCGACGAGCGTTCCAACCACCGTCCGGACCATATGACGAAGGAACCCGTCACCGGACACCTCGTAGAGGAGCAGGTGGTCCGGGTCGCTCCCGTCGACGCCAGTCGCCTGCCTTCGCCACTCCGACCGGGCGATCGTTCGCACGGTCGTGGCCGCGGGACTGCCGGTGCTCTGGAAGGCCGCGAAGTCGTGTGTGCCGACAAGCGTCGCCGCGGCTGTCTGCATTGCAGCAACGTCCAGTGGTTCGCGCACGTGCCAGGCGAACGCGCGTCCGAAGGGGCTCGCGACGGGGGCCTGAGCAATCTGATAGCGGTAGGTCTTGAGGCGGGCGCTGAAGCGCGCGTGAAACGCGGGCGCGGCCTCGTCAACGGCCAGCACGCGCACGTCCGCGGGCAGCTGGGCGTTGAGCGACCGGAGCACCGTTGCGTGATCGTGAGAGAACGACACGCTCGCGCTAGCGACTTGTCCGAGAGCGTGCACGCCCGCATCGGTGCGTCCTGCGCCGTGCACTGTGATCGGCGCGCCTTCGAGCCGCGCAAGCGCCGTCTCCAGCAACCCCTGGATCGATTCGCCTTCGGCCTGACGCTGCCATCCGACAAACCGCGTCCCGTCGTATGTCAGCGTGAGCTTCAAGGTCCGAAGCGGGTAGTGCGACATTGCCCCAGCGCCGAAAATTTTCGCACAACACTACAGAGTCGAAATATTTACACAGCACATGTGATCGGCATTTCCGCCGTCGTTGCGATTTCGCATCGTAACGGCGTGTCCGGAGACGCGTACGCCGGCGGACCTGTATGGTCCGGCTCTTGCCGCTGTCGAAGGCATGAGAAACCATCCCATCCGCGTGGCATTCGCCCTTTTCGTTGGGGTCGCCGTGACGGCGGCGGGTGCCTGCGGCAGCTCGCCCACGGCGCCTTCCGGTGCAGCTGGCACGTTGAACCTGATGATCACGGACAGTCCCTACGGCGACGCCAAGTCCCTGCTCGTGACCTTCTCGGAGGTGACCGCCCACCGTTCCGAGGGCGGCGGAAGCAATCGGCTGCCCTTTGCCGGCGGCGCCTCGAGCCGCACGTGCGACTTGAAAAAGCTCGTCGGCGCGCAGGACGTGCTCGGCGTCGGAGGGCTTGACGCGGGACACTACACCATGCTGCGGCTCGTCGTCTCGAGCGCGGTGCTTTACTTCGACAATGCGGCTACCGGCCCGGCGTGCGCGCCGGCAATCACGGCGCCCGCGGGTCGCAGCGCCACGGTGGAAATCCCGTCAGGCGAGGTGAAACTCAATCGCGAGTTCGAGATGACATCTACCGCCGCCACGACGATAGTGGTGGACTTCGACGGTGAGAAGTCCGTCCACGAAACGGGTAATGGCCGCTTCCAAATGACGCCCGTCATCAGCATCGTCAGCGTCAGGTAGCGCGCGGGCTGAAGAAGCTTCGGTGTGGAATTCGTGATGCGTTAACGAAGCCAGCCGGGCGGGACACCGGCGCGGCGCGCATCTTCTTCGATGTCGGCGATCGTTTTCTTGAACTGTGCGATCTCCTTCGTGACGCGATCGAGCTCGGCGGCCGCTTTCTGTCGATCCGTCCCGATGACCCTGCGTTGCGCCGGATCGTCGCGCGACAGGAAATCGGTTGTCAAGCCGTTGATGCGGCTCTGGAGCGCCTCCTGGAACATCTGCGCGCGCGCCAGACCCTGGCGCGCCTCGGTGATGCGTCCGCGCCAGTAACTTTCGTCCTTTTTCGGATCCGGTTTCTGATCCGGCTGCGCCACTGCGGCTGCCTGACCCTGAGCCTTCGACGGCGATGCCGGGACGGTTGCGACATCTACTGCCGGAGGCGCGGGCATCGACCGCAGAGTCGTGACCGGTTCGGGCCGGAGGTCGTCGTTCGTGTAGGTCCTGCCGGCTGTCGAGACCACCTTCCGGCGGGCCTCTTCCTTCCGCGCTACGTCGCCGAGCGACTGCGCCGACGCGGGGGAAACCGTCACCGTCACCAGGACAAGTCCGGCCAGCGCGTTGCCGATCTGATTCATGATTGAGACCGCAGGATCACTGTTCAACCGAGGTGCCCGCCGCTCCCGGCCGTGTCCCTTCGAGGAGCGAAATGCGTGCCTTCACCTTATCGACGTCGGGCGACGCGGGCGCCAGCGCGACATACCGACGGTAGGCCATCGCCGCATCGCCAGGCCGCTCGGCCGACTCGAGCGCCAGGCCATATACGAGGTGGAAATCGAACTGGCCCGGCGCGAGCTCGATCGCGCGCTCGAAGCCTGCGATGGCGGCCGGCAGATCGCCTGCCGCCTGAAGCGCCCGTGCAAGATTGAAGTGCGTCGCGTAATCGTCGGGAAACAGTCGAAGCGCCTCGCGGTAGCCGGCAACGGCCTGTCCCCACTGCTTCAGCTCGGCATAGCCGCGAGCGCGATTGAAGTGATAGGCCCAGGTCGCCGGCGACGCGGCGATGGCCTGGTCGAAATACGGAATCGCCTCCGCCGCGCGACCGCCGCGTACCAGCGCCTGTCCGAGATTGTTCAGCGCGCGCGCGTTGCCTGGCTCGGCTTCGACAGCCTGCTCGAACGCCTCCACCGAACCCTGTACATCGGCGCGCCCGTACGCGGCCTCACCTGCCCGCGACACGTCAAACGCGACAGATGCGGCTGCTGAGACCGTGCCGACGATCGGCGTCGCCGAAGCAGGCGCCGGTTTGCTCGTGATCGATACGGACGACGTCGGCGCCAACGCCGAAACCGGCGCTCGATGACACGCGATTGCCCCGGCCAGACCGACGGCGGTGGCTGTGCCTACGCCGAGCAGAACCCGTCCGGCTCGAAGCGGCGGCTTCGCATCGACGCGACGCGCTGCCGTTCGAAGGCCGCAGCGGCCGCAGAGCGCCGCGTCGGCCGGCATGGTGCGGCCGCACGACGTGCACGAGATCCTGTCGCGCACTATCGGACCTCTCGCCACGACAGGATCCGAACGCCGGCCTGGCCGACACCATTGTTGAAGTCCTTGGGGTCGCCGAACATCTCCACCTTGTTCCCGGGCGCGAATATCAAGTGCTGATCGACAACGAAAGGCGCCGTGGCGCGCGCTCCGGTAACGATTCGCACTTTGACGCTGTCCTGGTTCGTGCCAGTCGACGTTATGCGCCCGTCTCCGGTCGTGTCGTAGGCGGCGCCGCCGATGAACGTAAAGGCGTACAGGTTGGCGTCGACGTTGGGCCCGCACGCCACAGCCGGCTTGAATGTCGACGTCGCAAAGAACACGATGTCGCCCGCCACCGCGGGAAAGGCCGTTACCTTCTCGTCGCCGGCGACGCCGTCGGTCTTCTCGAGCAGAATTTCCGCCGGATTCGACGCGCTGGTTCCGTTATCGAGCAGGACCAGCAACTTGTATGACTGCGACACGCCGTTCGACGGCAACAGGTCGCTCCCCGTCCCTTGGAAGAGGTACTGCTTCGTGCCGCCAACGTTCACCGTGGCCATCGAGGAGAACAACGGGTGGGACGCCCCCGCATCGAACAGCTTCTTGGGGGGGCCGTCAATGTCAGGCCGCAGTGCGCTATCGAGCTTGAGGTCGAAGCGCCAGACCCGCCCGTCGAGATCGCCGATGTACGCTTTGGTAATGAAGCGTGAGTCGTGCGGACCGGTTGCGACCGGATCGGCCTGCAACGCGTTCTTCAGCCGGGTGCAGTCCCCGGCGGCGGCGCAGTTGTCGACGTTCTCGGCAAGACCGTCGCTGCTGACGCTGTCCGAATCGAACACCTGGCCAGTCTCCGCGTCGATCATGTAAAAGGTCGTGCCGGCGACGACTTTGTTGCGGTTTGCCTGCTGTTGCACCGAGTACTTCAGGAACCCGGATCCGACGAGCACGGTGAATTTGCTATTGGCCGTCTCAATCTGACCAATGGCGGGATCGGACCACGTCTCGCCCACCGTTTTCTCGAGCGTCGTTGCCGCGGCCGAGACGTCGCCCCACGGTGCAATCGTGTGATCGAAGCTCGAGTACCGCGGAAAGCTCCATTTGAAACCGATGCGCGTCGGGTCCTTGAAGTACGCGAGCACCGCAGACGGGTTGTCCTCGGTGGGCGTGACGAACGAGGCCATGTTATCGAGCGTGACGTCGAAGGTCTGGTAGAACGTTCCGCCCGCTCCCTGGCCGATGACCAGGTACGTTCGCCACTTCCCGTTCACCTTGACGTCGGAAATCTTCGGTGAACTGTCGACAAAGTACCGGAAATCACCGACCGGCTGACCGCTGCGCAGCTCCTTCAACTTCGGCAGCAGATTGAACGGGATGAACGCCCATACCTCCACCCCGCGGCGCGCGTCGATCGCATGAAGCATGCCGTCGTTCGCGCCGATCCAGACGAGGCTGCGCCTCGCCTTGTTGGCCACCGCGTAACCTGGATAATCGCTGTCGGGCGGCGGATCCATCGACGGCGGATCCATGATCGCCGGAGTCGAGCTGACGAGGGCGCCCAGGGGCTGGTTTCGGAGGAAGTCAATCAACCCGATCGGATCGGTGGTGCGCAGATATGGCTGGAGCGCGGCGGCGTTCGACGCATCCACCGAGAGGACGGTGCCGTCCGGGAGAACGGTATAGATGTTCCGGCTTGCCGCGGCAGGCACCCACGCGATCCAGAGCGGCGTACCGGCGGACTCGAACCGGTAGCCGGCCGGTTTCGACTTGTCGGGAACCGGCTGGTACACACGGAAGCCGCGGAGCCGCCCGTAGAATCCGGGAACCTCGAAGCCGGTCGTGACGAGCAGGTTCGAGCGTTGCGGAATCACCTGATTCGTCACCGGGTGCGTGATGACGGTATTCTCCAGCGCGATACCAGTAATGTCCTTCGCATAGTCCAGATTGACGGTGCCGACAATCGGACTCGTCACCTGGTACTCCTGCGGCGGCAATCCGTTGACTCCCGGGACCGTGGGCGCCGTGTTGAACGTAGTCGTATCAACGAACGTTTGCTGCACGGCGACGTTGACAGCGCGGACCACCTCGGGAACCGCCGTTCCAGGCGTGGCGGCGTCGATCATCGCTGCAGTGATCTCGGTGTACACGCCACCGCTCTCGCTCGCGATCTGTTGAAGCTGCGAGACGTCGCCGGCAGGCGGCGCGATGGCGATGACGTAAATCGGCACACGGCGGCCGCCGAGTCCGCTGACGAACTGCGCGGCACGTGTGACCGGATTCCGGCCGCCGGACGTGGTGCCTTCTCTGCCGCCGGTGATGAGGATGGCCGCGGTGTTGCGGCATTGCACGTCGCCGCCGAGACGCGATGCCTCGGCGAACGCATCCTCGAGAAGCGCATCGATGGGCGCGTCGACTATATCCTTGGCGTCGCGGCCCCCGGGGACGAGCGCGCCCGCGTCGCGAACCGTCTTGGCCAGGATGCCCAGGACCGTCGTGTTCGCATTCGGCGCGTCTGGCCGGACGAGCGGTGCGGTCACGGCGCTCAGCGAGCCGTTGACCGCGTCGACCACCGGTCGCGTAATCTGCCACTTGCCGTTCGAACTACCCATGTCGGTCGGCGTCAACTGCAGCGGGTCGGCGACGACGACAGGCCCTTCATTACCTTCCGATCCGATGCGTGGATTCGACTGTCTGGTCCTCAGCAACCCGAAGCGCACGGCGTCACGGTTCCCCTCGATGGCGGCCTTCAGTGCGACGCGCGCGACCGACAGACGCGTCTTCGCCTCGAAGGTGCCGAAGTCGTTCTCCCGGTCCCCGACCACCGCGATCCGGTCGGCGCCGAACTTATCGGTGCTCGTCGAGGTATCGCGATGCGTGAGGTTGACGTACTTTCGCCGGTACTGCGAATTGGTGTTCTGTGACGTGACGCCGAGCGGCGCCTCGTACGGCACGTCGCGCCTGGCGTAAATGTTCGGGTCGTAGTAGTCGTTATTCGCATCACGCTGCATCCGGTTCGCTGTCTCCACGAGGAGAAGCACGTTGGGCTGCGCACGCTTGAGGAACAGGAGCGGATCGAGCTGAGCCGCCGCCTCTCGCGAGGCGCCGATCGACACCAGCGCCGCCGCCATCGCGATTCGTGCGAGCCGGATACGGGCCGCCGCAACCGTTGTATGGGTCATCATTACTTCGTTACCGTCACCAGACCGCCATTGGTCAATGTCATCTCGGAACGGGTCAGCGCCTGGCCGGGGGTCTGTACGGGCGCCTTCCGGGCACGGCGGTTCTGCTCATCCTGCCCACGCTGTCCCGTGTAGCCGCGCTCGATTTCGGTGGTGTCGGTACGCGCCACCGTGACTTCGACGACGCGCTTGACGCCACCGGGCCCGTACGCGTGCGCCATCAGCACCAGCACCCCGCGTCCCGGGTTCTCCGTCGCTGGCGCGACGGGCGTGTCGCCATCGACCAGCGGCTTGTCGTCGTTGTCGGACGGATCGTCGGCAACCCAGACGACGACGTACATCTGTGAGTTGATGGTGCCGGTGGGGAGCATGTCGCCCATGGGCCCATACGCATAGAGCTGCCACCGCGGGTTGTTGCGTCCCCAGGGCCGCTCCTCGGTGAGCGCGTCCATGTCGGCGTCGCCACAGATCGTCACCTTGCCGCAGCGCACCATGTTGGTGGCTTCGGTGAGATCGATGCGCCCGGCCGGCGTGTCGCGAACGCCTGCCGGCGGACCGTCGATGAATGCCGACTGCGTTGTGCCGGTGAGCACGCTGTTCCAGTCCGACACGGTCAGCAGGTCCTGCATCACGAGCTCGACCGCGGCGTCAGCGGCATAGAGCGCCTCCGAGCCGTCCCGGTAGTTGCCCGTGATCCTCGTCTCGGTCATCGTCGTCATCGTGAGCGCCATGCCGAGAGCCGTCAGCAGGAGCATCGCCATCAGCGCGATGATCAGCGCGACGCCCTGTTCGTCCGCAGCGCGCTCCGGGAGCCACGAAGCGCACGAAGAATTCGGCCACGAAGGACGCGAAGGATCTTCGTGTTTGTTCTTCGTGAGCTTCGTGACCTTCGTGGCTAACGTGATCTTCGTGAGCTTCGTGGCGTACGGCGCACGTTCGTTGTGGCCCGCGTCTGTAAATCCCTGCATGTCAGCGTCCCAGGTTCATGTTGCGCGGCGTGATGTCGAATCGGATCTCCTGGTCCGGCACCAGGCGCGCGCCCCCCGTCGACGTGCCCCCATACGTGAACAGCACCCCTGCCGGGCCGCGCAGCGCCACTTGCGCCACCTGCACGCGCAGCTTCACGCGCACCCGCCGGATGCGCAGCAGGTCGGCGTCGAACCGATCGGGCGCGCTCGCATTCGGACACCACGGACCGTCCTTCAGCATGGCCTCGGTCAACGGCACGCTGCCGACACCGCCCCCGAGCACCGGCAGCCGTGAGACCTGCGCACCCGACACGGGATCGACCATGAACGCGCAGTTCTCGCCCTTGGGCCACGGCGCGAACGTCGTCGCCAGATCCGGCGGTTTCGGTCCGTACGTGGTCCACGGGCCAGATCCGGACAGGGGCTTGTTCGGCAGCAGCGTCGGCGGAAGCGGATCGCCGAAGTACTGGAACTGGAGGCTGACGACATTGTCGACGACGGGGAGGTCGGTGTGGTAGCCGTCGTAGTGCATCAACTGGAACGTCTTGGTCGCCACATCGGTCTTCAGGTAGTACGTGTGCGTGGCAACCTGCGTGATATTCGAGCCTGCGGCGTAGGACACCGACAATTCGCCGTCGTAACCGAGGTGCAGCGCCTCGTCCTGCACGCTCGTGATCGTGATCGCATCCCAGTTGCCCTGATTGTCGAAAATCAGCGCGCGCATCCCTTCCTTCATGCCGCAGAGCGCGTCGTGCTGGTCGATCTCACCGGTTTTCGTTCGCGGGCAGTTCGATTGCTCGTTCACCTTGAGCTGTTCCGCCGTCTTCGGCATCGCATCGCGGATCGTTGTCTGCGACGGCGTCGGGGGCACGTAGAGGATGGTGATGGCGTCCGCCCGGTAGAAGACGTTCTTGGCGGGATCATCATCGACATCGCCGACCCGGTACGGCATCACGGGAGCGAAAAAGTTGTAGAGCGCTCCGGCTGCGGACCCGGCATACGTGCCGGCGCCAGCCATTACGAGGTCCTTGGCCATGGAGTCGACACCGACGCGCAGCCGCTGCTGCATGTCGGAGACCTCCGGCTGCGTCTGGAAGATGCCTTGCGACGGGTTCATCAGCGCGAAGACTGCGCCGGTGACGGTCATCATGATCGCGACAGCAATCAGCATCTCGATCATCGTGAAGCCGGCCTCGGAGGAGTCCCGCCGCCGCACGGTGCGTGAATGGGCGGTCATTGCGATTTCCTCGTCTTCACGGTGATCAAGCGCGCCTCATCCGGCAGTCGTGCCACGTTGCCCAGATCGGCGGTGCCGCGGTCGCGGATCCGCGCCACCAGCACCTGGAGGATCAATGTATTGTTCGGATTGGTTGGCAGCGGCTCGATCGACCATCGGCGCACGTACATTCCGCCATCTGGTGAGTTCTGGCCGCCGCCGAGGATGTTTCCCCAGGCATCGACGTAGTCGACGTAGCCCGGCGTGTTCTCCTGCAGCGCCTTGGCCGGCGACGGAGCCAGCCCGGTGCCTCCGACCGGCGTCTCCGGTGTCACCGCCGTGTTCGTGGTGATGTCGCTGACCGGCAGGCCGAGCGGATCGAATCCCCACGTGAGCGCCCGGAGTTGCTCCAGTTTCTGCTCGGCCAGCACCGTCGCGAACGTGGTGTTCCGCGAGGAGGTATTGGCGCTCGTGGAAATGGCGAAGAGCTGCGCGACGGCCACCAGCGCCGTAGCCAGCAGCCCCGTCGCGACCATGACCTCGGCCAGCGAGAATCCGGCCTCCGAATCACTCAAGCTGAAATTACTGAATCTGGATCTTGCCAAGGCCATTCACCGTGATTGATTTCGTATCCGTCTTCTTCACGACCGTGATGGCCGTGCCCGTGGAGGTGAGAACCGGCCACGGACTGCCACCGCCGGTGTCGGCGTGGACGCTGCCGTCCGGCCAGAATTCAAGCGTCTTGATGGCGCCAAACGTCACGGTGACGGGCAGTCGCCTGGCGGGACCGTCCTGATTGGGGACCGTGATTGGATTCTGATCTGCCGGCGGATACGGATACTTCTGTTGCGAGCAGCGGTCCAGGGCCGCGTCGGCGGCCGCGGGCGCGCTCGGCGTGCCGATCAACTCCACCATCCGGTATTCCCCGGCGGTTGGACAGTTGAAGCGGACCCGAATCGGGCGGTTCGTGCTCACAGCCCGCAACCGCGCCGTCTGCAGCTCGCGCTCGACCTCGCGTGCACCCTGGCCGAGACGGATACTGTCGTTCACATCGCGCAGCGCCGGAACGGCAATGGCCGCCACGATCCCGAAAATCGTCACGGTCATCAGCGTGTCAACGAGAGTGAACCCAGCCGCCAAGCCGATCCGTCCTGATATTCTTGACACACCTGACCCTGGAGCAAGGCCGAGGCCAGCTTAGCCGTGGCGATGGGGTCCTCTCGATAAGTTATTGTCGGGCAGTATGTTACGGGATGGCGCCCGGGGTCATTCACGTCAGGAGCCGACCTTGCTGTTCAGTTATGCGCCGCGCGCAACAACCAGAATTGTAAGTGGACCCCCGACCATCAACGCACTTCGGCTGGGCGGCGGATTCGAACCGCGGAAGCCCGCCTATAGGATTCGCGAGCCCGGTCTGGTAACCGGGACTCCTTGCGCGCACAGCGGGCATGAGTCTGGCTGGTAGACCGGCAGCGCTATCGACGCCAGTGCGTAGAAAGGGACATCCAGTCCCTGCCTGCCGGCGCTGCGATCGATGATCGCCGCGGCCGCCACGACGACCGCGCCGGCCGCGCGCGCGACCTCAATCGTCTCGCGCGTCGAGCCGCCGGTCGTAACGACGTCCTCGACCACCAGGACCCGCTCTCCGGGTCCCAGCGTGAAGCCGCGGCGCAGCGTCAGCACGCCGTCCTGGCGCTCGGCAAAAACGGCCCGGACGCCAAGCGCGCGCGCCACTTCCTGACCGATGACGATACCGCCGAGCGCTGGCGACAGGACCACCTCGGCGCCCGTCGCCCCGACGCGTTGCGCGATCGCCGCCCCGAGCGCTTCCGCTTCGCGCGGATGTTGCAGCACGAGCGCACACTGAAGATAGCCTGCGCTATGGAGTCCCGAGGACAGTCGGAAATGGCCTTCGAGAAGTGCGCCCGCGCGGCGGAATACGTTAAGGATGGTGTCACCAGAGACGGAGGTCATGCGAGCCACTGAGCCGTGGGACCTTCGGTCTATGTGCCTGCGGGGTCTTTATGTCCGTGTCGAGAGGTCTTCAGACCCGCGGGTAGTATACATTTTGCACATCGACGAACCGCCGCTCCGGGACTTCCGTCTTAAGGGATCGTTAGTAACGAAGCTCTGCCGTGCGTCGAGTGGCGCTTCGTTACGAGATCCGCGGCCGCTCGGGCGGCCGCGGCTGAGCCGTGATTGCACGGCGTAACTCGCACCTTCGTCCATCTCGCGCCGTGCAAGCACGGCTTGTGGAGTGTCTGAGAAATGCGTACGAGATTTGCCGCTGGCCGGTACGTCCTGGCTCTCGCGCTGACCGTCGCCGGGACGCACGTGTCCGTTTTCGCACAGGTGGCACAACCGCCCGCGACCCAGTCGAAGGCGCCCGCCGACAACGTGAAACGCCTCACGGTCGACGATGCCGTGAAGCTCGCGCTCGAGCACAATCTCGGCGTACAGATCGCGAGAGTGGATCCCCAGGTGCAGGATCTGCTCATCGCGCAGGCGAGGGCGAACTGGACGCCCGCGTTCAACACCACGGTTCTGGGCAGCAGCTTCGAAACACCCACCAACAGCTTCCTTTCTGGTGGCCAGGGTCCGAGCATCAGCGACGCCCGCGTGGCGAGCAACGTCGGCGTGCAGCAGCTCCTGCCGTGGGGCGGCAACTACAGCGTGGGATGGGACAGTCAGCGGTCGACGACGACCAACATTTTCACGAACTTCTCGCCACAGCTCCGCTCGTCACTGGCCCTGAGCTTCACGCAGCCGCTGCTCCGCAACTTCAAGATCGACAGCATCCGCCAGCAGCTGCTCGTCAGCCAGAAGAACCGCGAGATCTCGGATGTCGATCTGCGCCAGACGATCGCGACCACGACGCGGGCGGTGCGGAACGCGTACTGGGACCTTGCGTACGCGATTGGCTCGCTCCAGGTGCAGCAGCAGTCACTCGGTCTCGCACGTGAGTCGCTGCGCAACAACCGCGCGCGCGTCGAGATCGGCACCATGGCCCCCATCGACATCGTCGAGGCCGAAGCCGAGGTGGCGCAGCGCCAGGAGTCGGTGATTCTGGCCGAAGCGCAGATCGACCGCATGCAGGATACGCTGCGCGCGCTTATTTACGATCCGTCGATGCCCGACTTCTGGACCGTCCGACTCGAGCCGGCGGAGCTGCCGTCGTTCGAGCCGGTGATGGTCGATGCCGAGGCGGCGGTGCGCGCCGCGCTCGATCGCCGGACGGACCTGCAGCAGGCCCGGAAGACGCTCGAATCGAACGACATCAGCATCCGCTTCTTCCGCAATCAGACGTTGCCCGACATCAGCGCGCGTGTCGACTATGGCCTGACGGGGCTGGGCGGGACGCAGTTCCTTCGGGGTGTGGGTTTCCCCGGGCCCGTCACCGGACAGCTGCAGCGCGGCTTCGGGTCGGTGCTGGGCGATCTGTTCAGCAACAACTTCCCGAACTGGACGATGCAGCTCAACGTCAACTATCCGATTGGCACGAGCACCTATGAAGTGAGCCTGGCGCGGGCGCGGCTGCAGCACACCCAGGGCCAGACACAACTCAAGAACCAGCAGCTGCAGGTGGCGACACAGGTTCGGGACGTGACGAGGCAGGTGCAGACCAACCAGAAGCGCGTCGAGGCCACGCGTGCGTCACGGCAGCTTGCCGAACGGCGGCTCGACGCCGAGGAGAAGAAGTTCCAGGCCGGCATGTCGACGAGCTTCCTGGTGTTCCAGGCGCAGCGCGATCTGTCGCAGGCGCGCGCCAACGAGCTGCGCGCGGTGGTCGATTACAACCATTCGATCGTCGATTACGAGACCGTGCAGGAAGCACCGCTCACCGGCGTCGGCGCAGGCGGCGTAACCACCATCAACGCTGGTGCCGGCGTGACGACGACCGGCGTGCCCACCGGCACGACGGCTGCCGCGACGCAGCAGCAGTTTCAGCAGCGGTAGCATGTCAAAGTGGAAAGTAAAAAGTGGAAAGTGGAAAGTGGCGCACTTTCCACTTACTTCTCCACTTTCCACTTTTCCACTTTCCACTTTATTTGCGGTTCATCTGCTCGAGCGCCTGGACGCCCGAGCGCATCCCCGCGAGCCACGTGACGACGCTCACGATCGCGGCGGCGGCAAAGCTTGCGGCCATCAGGAGCTCGCGCGCCGTCGTCAAACGGAGCCCGCGCAGGCGGCTGAACAGCCAGAATGACGACGGCCATCCGAGCAGCACGATCATCACGATGATGTAGAGCACGCCGAGGATCATGAACGAGATGCCGCCGTACGACCCCGCAGCCTGGGTCGGATCCGCGCCAAAGCGGGGGTACCGGGCGCCAAGCCCCGTCGCCAGGCCGACGAGCGCAAAGGTCATGAAGATGATCGCCAGCGCGGTCACGACCTTCAGAAACGGATCGACGCCGAGAAACTCGTTGGCCGTGATCGTCAACGCTTCCGTGAACACCAGGATCGGCACGAGCCCCGTCCAGAACTTCGACCAGAGGAAGTCGTGCAGCGAGATGGGCGACGTGCGGATGATCCAGAACGCGTGGCCTTCCATCGAGACCGCGGGAAACACGAATCGGACGGCGACCGTCGCGACGACGAATCCCGCCAGCCCGAGATTGACGAACGCGTAGAGATTCTTGATGACCCCGGCCATGTACGGAATGCGGCCGAGATCGAACGCGCTGAAGTTGTAGAGATACAGGAGCACGAGCGCAAACAGCGGCAGCAGCTGCAGCCACTGGCTCACGTCCCGCAGGAACACCTTCACATCCTTGACGAGAAGCTGGCGCCGCACCGTCGACAACGGCAGCGCGCGCGCGAGCCGATCGACGAAGCGGAACTGCGTGAACCGGGTCCTGGGTGATTCCTGCGCGCGGCTGTAGCCCGAGAAGTGCCAGCGCTCGTCCGCGGCCCCGAGCAGCACCGTGAACGCCAGCGCCGTCGTCCACAGTGCCGCACCGTGCATCGCGTCGAGGCCGCCCTGCAGCGCCGCGAAGAGCGACTCCCCCGCCCAGAACGATGGCAGAAGCGGCGTCACGGGCGATTGCAGCGTCGCGAAGAAGTCGGTGATGTCCGGCAGCGACTCGACGCGGAGCAGCTGCTCCGGCTGAATGAAGCGCAGCAACAGCACGAGCGCCGCCGCAAACA
>DASYQV010000070.1:0-1894 GCA_036005125.1 Vicinamibacterales bacterium | reverse complement strand
CCTACGGCAACGTCAGCGCGACGAGCTCGGGCACGGGCGTGCCGCCAACCGTGAGCGCGATGTACTGCTTGCCGTCCAGGATGTAGGTCATCGGCGTGCCGATGGCGGCGCCGGGCAGATCGACCGATCCAATCTCTTTGCCTGTCGCCTTGTCGCGGGCGACGAGCCGCGGGCCGTCGTTCGTGCCGCCGGCCGTGAGCGCGCTGATGAGAAGCGTCTTCGTCAGCAGCGGCCCGCTCGTCGCGCTGTCGCCGCCGAGCGGTGGAAGGTTGAGCCCTTTCAACATCGGATGGTTGCGAACGGTGTTGCCGTCTCCGAGCGGTACCATCCAGACGTGTTCGCCCGTGTTCATGTTGATGGCCGTCATGCGCGAGTAGGGTGGCTTGTACAGAGGCAGTCCGCCGGGCAATCGCGGAGTCGGAAGCTCTCCGAATCTCGCCTCCATGTATCGCAGGGTGCTTTTCAGTGTGGGCGGCGGAGGCTGAAGCCGCAGAATCCCCATGGTGTTGCGTGAGGGCACATAGAGCATGCCCGTCTCCGGGTCGATGGCCGCCCCGGCCCAGTTCGCGCCACCACCGGGCGCCGGGCGGATGAGCGTGCCCTTGGTGCCGTCCTTCGTGATGAGCGACGGCGGCGTGTAGAGTGGACCGATTCTGAACGGCTTGATCGCCTCCAGAGCCATGGCGCGCAACTCCGGCGTGAAGTCGATCAGATCGTCGACGGTGAGGCCCTGGGCTTCGAACGGCGCCGGCCTGGTGGGGAACGGCTGCGTCGGTGACGCGCGCTCGCCCGGCACGTCGGACGGCGGAACAGGTCGTTCTTCAATCGGCCAGATAGGCTTCCCCGTCACGCGATCGAACGCGAAGAGAAATCCCTGCTTGGTTACCTGCGCCACGGCCTTGATCGGCTGCCCGTTCACCGTGATGTCCAGCAGGGTCGGCGCAGCGGGGAGGTCGTAGTCCCAGAGCCCATGATGCACGAACTGGTAGTGCCACACGCGCTTGCCGGTCGTCGCATCAAGGCAGAGGAGCGTTTCGGCAAACAGATTGTTCCCGAGCCGATGGCCGCCGTAATAGTCGGGAGCTGCCGTGTTCAGCGGGACGTACAGGTAGCCGAGCTCCTCGTCCGCGCTCCAGATGCTCCAACCGCTGATCTTGCCGGTGTACGACCAGGACTCGCCCTCCCACGTCTCGTTGCCGAACTCGCCGGGGCGCGGCACGGTGTGGAACGTCCATTTCAGCTTGCCGCTCCGCACGTCCCATCCGCGGGTATAACCGGGAATCTGTTCCTTCAAGGCGTTGTACGAGGAAATCGACGCGGGCGTGACGATCGTGTCCCGCATGATCACCGGCGGAGACTGCACCGAATAGGTGAGCGCGTTCAACCAGTCGCGCGAGCCTCGGACCGCACCGGGCAGTCCCTGCATCAGATCAACCCGTCCGCGGTTGCCAAAGCCCTCCACGGGATTCCCGGTCTTCGCGTCAACGGCCACAAGATAGCCATCGCCCGTTCCCCAGAAGACTCGTTCCTCCTTCCCATCGGTCCAGTAGGCAACGCCGCGCTGATTCCACCGCGCGGACATCGTCGTTGTCCCCGCCTCGTAGCTCTTGGGGTTGTAGATCCAGAGCGTCTGGCCCGTGCGCGCGTCAATCGCGGCGCCAATTGAGATCGGCGTGTTGATGAAGAGACGACCGCCAACCATGAGGGGCGTTGCCTTGAGGTTCGTCACCGAGGGCACCTGGCCGTCCCGCCAGCGCTTCGGGTTTTCCTTGTTCAACTGGTCGAAGATGACGTTCGAGCTGCCCCACACCTCGCCGCCGCCGGGGGCCGCCTTGCTCAGGAACCCGTCGACCGACTTCCAGCGCCAGGCGACCTTCAGACGGGTGAAGTTGTC
>DASYQV010000069.1:0-3493 GCA_036005125.1 Vicinamibacterales bacterium | reverse complement strand
CAGAGGTGGGCCGCATCTGAAGATGCGGCCCACCTCGCCTGGACCTTGGACCCTTGACCTCGCCTTTGACCTTTGACCTTTGCCTTTTGACCTTTGACCTTTGCCTTTTGACCTTTGACCTTTGCCTTTTGACCTTTGACCTTTGCCTTTTGACCTTTGACCTTTGCCTTTTGACCTTTGACCTTTGATCTACTGACGCCGCCGCACGGAGCGGAGGCCGAGGGCACCGGCAAACGAGAGCAGCCCGATCAATCCGGTCAGCGGAAGTGGTCCTGCTGTCTTTGGCAGTTCCCGCTGGGCTCCTGACGTGCCGCGCTGCTGGGGCGCGGGCTCATTCGGATTCGCTTGCGCAACCACCGATTCGGGCGCGGGTGCGGGCTCAGCCGCAGCCGCACGGGCGTTGGCTACGTCACGGAACGAGGTCACGTTCACCTCGAACAGCTTCAGATCCTGCCCAATCGGGTCGAAACCACCGGTCGCCTTCCCACTTGCGTCGATCCTGGCGTGTTTGAGTATTCCGGTGATCTCGACCGGGTGACCGACGAACTTTGCGAGGTCGCCCTCGCGCTTTCCCGTCAATTCGTACGCCTCACCGGTGCCTTTGGCCGAACAATCTACCGTGGCGTTGGCGCCCGAGTCCGCTGGATAGGCGTTCACAAGTACGTACTCGTTCTTCAGCCCGAGGCCCGTCGCAACGGGACCACCGCGCCCGGAGTGATGCTCCTTCCGATAGTCGGCCTCACGCTGAAGACAACCGACCAGCGTGATCTGGGTATTTTCCTGGTGGCGCGCCTCTCTGGACGCCTGTCCAGCTGGCTTCGCGGACGCCCCCATAGCAAACATCAACACTGCCGCCGCAGTCGCGCCGAACACGTGTCGAATGCTCATCTGGATCCCTCCTCTTCGGAGGGTTGCAATGTCTGGACCGTGAGCTGAAGGAGGAGGGCACCGAGATGAAGGAGGTCGCCGGACGAACGCACCGGACGGACATGAAGAACGAGAACGCCGAAACGATCTAAACGCAGAGCTCGCTGAGAACGCAGAGCAAGTTTTCAAAAATAAGATCCGTGGTCTCCGCGAGCTCTGCGTTTAAATGTTTTCTCCGCATCCTCCGACACGCTCGGCGCTCTCGATCATCGATCCCGCCGAGGCTTTCCTCTCCGCGTCTCCCCACGGCGCCCTGCCCGCTCGCTCCGTCCAGGACGCTGCGCACGCCGCCCGCGCTCGGCCTTCGGCTGCACTTTGCTGCGAATGGGTCCGCGCGGCCGCTCTTCGCGGCGCACGGCCTCGAGAACGTCCAGGAGTCCGAGATCGATCTGGCGCCGCTCCATGTCGACGCGCAGCACCTGCACACGTACCTTGTCGCCAAGACGGTATGTTTTTCGGGTGTTCTCGCCGTGAAGGATGTGCAGTTGCTCCACGTACCGGTAATAGTCGTCGGCCATGCTCGAAATGTGCACGAGCCCTTCGACGTAGTGGTCGATCAGCTCGACGAACAACCCGAACGGCGCGACACCGGTAATGTGGCCGTCGTACTCGTCGCCCACCTTGTCGGCCATGAAGCGAACCTTCTTCCACTGCAACAGATCGCGCTCGGCCTCGTCCGCGCGGCGCTCCATCTCCGAGGTGTGCCGGGCTACGTCCGGCAGCTCCTCGTCGAGGTCCTCGCGGCGGGCGGCGGCAATCGCACCCTTGCGCGACTCGCGCAGCATCCGGTGCACAACGAGATCGGGATATCGGCGGATCGGCGACGTGAAGTGCGTGTAATGCTCGGCCGCGAGGCCGAAGTGCCCCAGGCTTGCAGCGTCGTACCGCGCCTTCTGCATGGTGCGCAGCATCAACACCGCGATCGGCCGCTCTTCGGGCGTCCCGCGGATGCGGTCGATCAGCTTCTGGAAATGACGCGGCGTCACCGCGCGCCCGGTCGCCGCGAGGCTGTAGCCGAGCGTCGAGATGAACGCTTCGAAATCCTCGACTTTCTTGACGTCCGGCGCTTCGTGCACCCGGTGCAGTGCCGGCACGCCGTGCTCGACCAGATGCGTGGCAACCGTCTCGTTCGCCAGAAGCATGAACTCCTCGATGATTCGATGCGCGATGTTCCGCTCGCTGGCGATGATCTCCTCGATCTGCCCGGATTCGCCGAGCACGACCTCGGCCTCCGGCAGGTCGAAGTCGATCGCCCCGCGCTTGCGGCGCCGCTCGTTGAGGATCTCGAAGAGCTCGCGCATCTGCTCGAACATCGGCACGAGCGCGCCGTAACGCGCGATTGTCTCCGGATCGCGATCGGTCAGAATGGCGTTGACGGCCGTGTACGTCATCCGCGCGTCGCTGTTGATGACCCCGTCGTGCATCTCGTACCGCACGACGTTGCCGCGCTGGTCGACCTCCATCAGGCACGACTGCACGAGCCGATCGACATGCGGATTGAGGCTGCACAGCCCCGTTGCCAGCTCTGACGGGAACATGTGAACGGCGCGTTCCGGGAAGTAGACCGACGTGCCGCGCTCGTACGCGTCGTCGTCGAGCGCGCTTCCCTCTTTCACGTAGTGCGACACATCCGCAATGTGGACGCCGAGCCGGAAATTGCCGTTCGGCAGCTTCTCGATCGTGATCGCATCGTCGAAGTCGCGCGCGTGCTCGCCGTCGATGGTCACGGTGGTCACGGGCCGGAAATCGGTGCGATCGCGAAGGTCGCGCTCCTTGACCGTCGCGCCCAGGCGCCGCGCTTCCTCCACGGCCTGCTCCGAATGGGCGTCCGGAATCCCGAACTTGCGGATGATGATCTGGGTGTCGACGCCGGGCTCGTCGATCTTGCCGAGCACCTCGGCGACATTTCCCACGGGTCCCCGTGTGGCGGTGGGCCATCGCGTGATCTCGACGACGACGATGTCGCCCGGCTCAGCCGAGGACCAGTGTCCGGTCGGCACGTGCACGTCTGTCAGCAGGCGACGGTCGAATGGCACCACATAGCCGAGCCCGGCATCATCGACATCGAAGCGTCCGACCACAGTCGACTGACTGCGCTCGAGGACGCGAATGATGCGGCCTTCCGGTCCTCGTTCGGTCTGCCGCTCGATGCGCGCGACCACCCGGTCGCCATGCATCGCCTCTGTAAGGTTCGTCGCGGCGATGTAGATGTCCCGGCGCCCCGACTGCAACCTTCCGCGGGGACCCGCGGGCGCATCGGCCGCGCCATCGCCGGCATGTTCGGGGACGACGAAGCCGTATCCGGCCGGATTGGTCTCGAGCCGCCCGACGACGAGGTCCATCTTTTCGGGAAGGCCGAAACGGTTGCCGCGCATCTGAATGAGCGCGCCGTCGGCAACGAGCGACTTCAGCTGGCGCTTGAAGCTGTTGCGCTCCTCGCGCCCGATGCGAAGGGTCTGTGCGAGGTCGCGCGCGGTGGCCGGATGGTGGACCTTGTTCCGGATGAGCGTCAGTATCTCTTCACGTGAATGCATGCCTTACCTGCGCACCATACGTACGTAGGCCG
>DASYQV010000068.1:0-11193 GCA_036005125.1 Vicinamibacterales bacterium | reverse complement strand
CGCGTGGTACATCTGGTAGCGGACGCCGGTCTCGAAGACGGCGAGCAGGTCCGGCGACGTCCGCGCCCGGAGGCCGTGCGCACCGAACGCGCCGAAGCCGACACCGATCAGTGCGGCAACGGCCCCAATCAGCATGAAGGTACGATCCATATCGCCATTCTAGCGGACCGTATCAACTGATTGAGTAATGGTCACAACAAGCTTCCAAGCGCGGTTTCCGCGGGCGCGACAAGGGAGCGCCCGCTACTGTTTGGGTGATACATACCAGTAGTTCCGCTGCCGATCGACTTCGTGGCTGAGACCAGGATCGACCGCGAAGGAGCCCGATCGAAATTAACTAGTCAACTTGCCTCGCTCGTTGAACGCAGAGCGGGCGGAGCTCGCTGAGACGTTTCACGCAGAGAACGCTGAGCCGCGGAGATGCGCAGAGGCTGGGCCATTCCGCCGCTCGATGGCGCGCGCAGCGCGCCCCACCGGCGTGATGTGCGTGGCGTTTCGCTGCGTCACTCGGCTCCTCAGCGTCCTCTGCGTGAAGTTTTCTCCGCGCACTCTGCCCTTTGCCGCGATGGCAAGCTATTCACGTCAGCGTCCTCTCCGTTCACCTCACGACCATCGAACGAAACGGCTCGACGTAGGCCTGCAGAAAGACCAGCAGTCCAACGAGGAACGCCAGCACCACGCTGTGAACGAAGACGTACCGGAGGATGTCTCCTTCGTGTCCGTACCAGCGTGTCGCCGTGCTCGCCACGACGATCGATTGCGCGTCAATCATCTTGCCCATCACGCCGCCGGAGCTGTTGGCCGCTGCCATCAGCGTCGGGCTCAGCGTCAACTGTTCCGCCGTGATCCGTTGCAGGCTGCCGAACAGCACGTTGGAGGACGTGTCCGATCCGGTCAGGGCCACGCCGAGCCATCCCAGCATCGTGCCGAAGATCGGATACAGCACGCCGGTCCTGGCAAACGCCAGCCCCATCGTCGCGTCGAGGCCGCTGTAGCGCGTCGTATAGCCCACAGCCATCATCGCGGCGATCGTGAGGAGCGAAAAACGCACCAGCGTCAACGTGCGCCAGTAGCTTCTGGCCAGCTCGCGTATCGAATAGCCCATGATCAGCCCGCCGATCACGGCGGCCACGAAGATCCCTGAGCCGGTCGCTGACAGCCAGTTGAGGATGAAGATCGCGGCTTCGGGCCTCGGCCCGGGAACGACGGGCGGCACACGCTGAACCAGGTTGTGAAGGCCCGCCACCGGGATTCTGGGACTGGAGATCCCGTCCAGGAACGCTTTCACCTGAGGCAGCCCCCACAGAAAAACGACGACGCTCAGGACGATCCACGGCACCCACGCCCGCAGCACCTCGTTGGATGTGTGGGCCCGCGGCGGCTGGAGCGCGGAAGGCCCGTTGCTCAGCTCCCCGGTTGATTCCCAGATCTGACGCGGCTGCCACACCCGCAGGAACGCGACGACGGCCATCATCGAGACCACCGCCGAGACGACGTCGACGAGCCAGGGCCCGTGAAAATTCGAAATCAGGAATTGCGGAATCGCGAACGCAGCGCCCGCAATGAGGACGGCTGGCCAGATCGCCAGCGTGCCTCGCCGCCCGGCAAAGGCCCAGATGAGCCAGAACGGCACGATCAGCGAGAACACCGGGAGCTGACGGCCCACCATCGCGCTGAGCGCGAGCAGGTCGAGATTCGTCACGTTCTGCAGCGCAATGATCGGCGTCCCCAGCGCGCCGTAGGCGACCGGCGCCGTGTTCGCGATGAGCGAGAGGCCGGATGCAGCAAGCGGAGAAAAGCCGAGCCCGATGAGCATGGCAGCCGTGACGGCGACCGGCGTGCCGAAACCGGCGGCGCCCTCGAAGAAGGCGCCGAAGCAGAACGCGACCAGGAGCAGTTGCAGACGCCGGTCGCGGGTGACGGTCGTGATGCTCTGCCGCAGCACGGCGAAGAGCCCGCGGTCGGACGTCAGTTGATACAGAAAAATCACGTTGAGGATGATCCAGCCGATCGGGAAGAGACCGTAGGCGGCGCCAAACACCGCGGTGCTGACAGCCATCCGCGCCGGCATCCCGAAGACGGCAACCGCGACGAGCAGCGACGTCGCGAGTCCCAGCAGCGCCGCGACATGAGCGCTGTACCGCAGAATGCCGAGCGTGCCGAGCAGCACCACGATAGGGAGGGCCGCAATCAGTGGGGACAGCGCGGCATTGCCGAGCGGATCGTATACCTGCGACCACATCGCGCTTCCTCCGCGGTTCGACGGACAATCAGGAAGGGCTGCGCGCGACGCGACGTGGACGCGCGCGCTCCGGACGTGGCGCAGCATAGAGACCTGCGGCGATAAATGCAAGCGCGCATCCGGTTCACGGGCTCACCGTGAAGGCGAGCCGTCCGAGCAGCTGGCCGGAGGCCGTCATCACGTCCACCCTGTAGCGCCCGGCAATCGGCGGGTGCCACTCGCGGCGACGCGAGAACGTGCGGAAGCCCTCGCGGCGGCCTCCCATCACGGCTGCGGTGAGCGGGATGCGGGCCACGCGAACCCCGTCGCGTTGCCAGACGTGCTCGATGGGTTGCCGGATCCCGGCCGGCGCGTAGACCGCGGTGTAGGCGGTGAGCGAGCCCCACTTCAGGATGGTCGCGGTGGTCACGACCCGGTCGACGACATCCACGGGCTCGAGGTTGACGACATCGCGTGCGACGACAGCCCGGGCCATGAACAGGGGAGCCGGGGGCACCCAGACCGGATAGATCCAGACCGCCGCCATGGCAACCCCGGCGAGGGCCGCCGCCCCGCCGGCCGCGGACATCAAGTTACGCCGCCCGGGCCGGCGCAGCGCCGGAGCCAGAGCAATGCCGGTCAGGCCGGCGCCAAGCACCGCGGCGAGGATCGGCCGGATCCCGACGAGCGCGAGGGCAACGTTGAGTCCGGCGAACATGGCCAGGCCGAGCAGAACGCATCGGAGCCACGGGCGCGGATGAACGATCGCCCGGTACCACGGATCGATGGTGGTGAGGAGCGCGCCAATGGCCAGGAGCACCACGAGCACGACATTGGGCGAGGTGACGGTAGCCGCGAAGTAGTAGGCGGGCAGGACAAACAGCAGGAGCCCATGGCAGAGCGTCTGGAGGAGGTACTCGCCAGCTCCCACCACCAGATGTCGCCCGCGCTTTTCAAGTGGCGCGCGAACCTCGGCAAGCACGGTGAGCACGAGCCACAGGAGCAGCAGGTACCCCACGACCCAGCTCACGTGCGGCAGACCGCGCCGGAACACGAACAGCGTGGCGAGTCCGAGGGCGAGGGAGACGATCGACACGCCCCACGGGACGAGCCTCTCGAGCCAGCGATGAGACGCGATGAGACGTCGGGCCCGGGCGACGAGGAACATCAGTTGTGGAGATTCAACGGTCGCAGTACGTACGCCGGGTCTTTAGACCCGGCCCTGGGCCGCATCTAAAGATGCGGCCTACGTACATAGACGCCGCGCGCGGAAACGCGCGTTGAGGTGGGCCGTTACTTCTTGGTAGCCGAATTCCCGTCACCTCCGCCGCCGGGCGCAGACCCGCCGAGAAACAGCCGCGTCCCATCGGCGAGCACGAAGTTCCGGCCGACCGCCTTGTTCGTCCCGTCCTTGGCCTGATAGACGTCGACGACGAGCTCGGTTCCGATCGTGATGGTCTTCTTGGTCACACCTAGTCGGATGAGCTGGTTTGGACTACCGCCTTCGATCATCCACGGCGTGACTTTGCCGTCCGGGTCCTTGACGTCGAGATGAAACCACGAGTGCGGATTGATCATCTCCCACTTCACCAGCGTGCCCCGCAGCTTCATCGGCTTGTTGATGTCGAATTCCGCGGAGAACGCATGATGCGCGCGCGCCGACGCGGCGGCCAGCAGCAGGCTCGCGCCCGCAACCACGACGACCAATTTCGTTCGCATGTTGTCCTCTCTAATCCAAGGGCAGAGCCCGTGATTAGTTCGAGCCCTTTTTCTTCTCGGCCTCCCGCGCGCCCCTCAGCATATTCACGATCGAGTAATTGCCCTCGTGGCAGGCGTGTTCGAACAACGGACCTTGAATCCGGTCCTTCGCCATGGGAACTTCTGCGGTCCACGGTTTCGTCCACGTCCTCGGATCGTCGATCGTGAATCGATAGTGAATCGTCTCGGCGTCGACCCGCGTGAACCATTCAGTCAGACGCATGTCCTCGCTGGCGCCTCGAAACGACTGACCCGCGGCGCTGTTGTCGCCGACGCCCGGCCTCTTGCTGTTGTAGTTCGTCGTCTCGACAACGAGCGTATTGCCCTCCCAGCGGCCGCGCGAGTCGCCCTTCCACTGGCGGACGTTCGACGGGATGTGCGGCCGACCATCCAGCGGGATGATCCGGAAGTCGTGCATCCTCTCGGAGAGAATCATCACGTGCCCCGGCCCCTGAACGATCTGGTACGTGCTCATATATCCCATTGGAAGAAGTGGCCCCGTGTTCGCCATCATGATGCAGCGGTCGCCAAGGTTCATGTTCTCTGCGGCGTCCAGCGGCGGCCCCATCTTTTTCCGTGCCGCTGCAACGTCTGCCGCGCGCTTCTCTCCCTCGGCTGTGACGGGAGGCAGTCTCCCATCCGGGGGATCCACGATCAGCGACGTACGCAGGTTCCTTGCAAGCGTGTTCTGGTGCCGGTCCAGTCCGAACTGCGTGAGATCGTAGTGCACGTCGGCCACGGTGCCGGGCGTGGTCTGCTCCTCTTCGCGCGCGGCAGCGGCTTTTTCCGCCACTTCCGCTTCTTCGGGCGTGTACAACTCTTTCGTCACGTTCTTCGGCCGCTCCAGCGGCGTATATGTGGAGTTGGTCCAGAAGCCCTGCAGATCGGGCTGGCCGTCCGGCGTCCGTGGCTGCGTGTAGGCCTTCTTCGCCGTGCCGTTCGTTTTCGCCGCGCTGGATGGCGCCTGGCCGGCGACAGGGAGTGTGGCCAGCAGGACCACCGTCACCGCCGTCAGGACACCCACGGAAACGAGACATCGATGCGTCATCTGAAATCTCCCTTTCACGTCTTCACTTGCTCGACGGCTTGCGGAGATGCCCGTACAACAAGTCCTCGACAAATTCCACGCACCTGAATTCCATGAGCTGGGCGTTTCTTTCGACGTGGCGATAGAGCGGCATGCTCATCTTCCAGGGCCGCGTGAACACTTTTGGATCCTCGATCGTGACCTCGTACATCAGCGTGTCCGGGCTGCGTGAGGTGAAGCGCTCGATCACGTGGAGCGCGTCGCTGTGGTAATTGCCCGCCCGGTCGAACCACGTTGAATCAAGGAAGCCGGTGGTATCCACGACCAGCGTTTCCCCCTCCCAGTGTCCGTTCGACCATCCCATCCAACTGTCGGCGGGCGCCTCCTTGTGGTCGTCCATGTAGATGGTGCGGACGGCGCTCGCGAACTCATGCAGGATCATAATGTGCTTCGGGCTCTGGATAATCTGAAAAGGATACGGCATGTACGTGGCCCGCGGCACGCCCGGCAGGTAACACTTGATCTCCGGATCCAGCTTCAGCCGGTTCGCAGCGTTCTCTTTCTTTCTGGCGAGTGCCTCAAGCTTATAGGGAATCTCGCCCTCCACGATGCCGGCGCCGCCAGGAATGGCATTGCTCGCACCGAGCTCCTTGATCAGTCCCGGTGCCGCCGCGTGGGCCTCGATGTCCCAGTGGGCGCTGTTGAGCGCCTGCCAAATCCCGTTCAGATTGGGCTTGCCATCCCCGGTACGCGGCGCCCGATACGGCGCCTGAGCACTGGCCGTCGTCACACCCAGGCAGAGGCTCGCCACGATCATCATCACGCCCGTGAACTGATTCCGCATCGGTCTCCCTCGTAAACCCGTGATGTTCCTGACCTCGGACACAAGAAAAGCGAAGCCGGCCGATCGCGACAGCACCGATTATTGGTACGCCGCAGGGGTTGTCAAGCGTGAACGGGTCACGGCGTGGCCGGGAGGATAAAGGGCAAGCCGACGATGCGCGCCGGATCGGCGCCCTGCCTGGGACGGAACTTCTGCGCGCGCCCGCCATACACCTCTGCCGTGTACAGATTGCCCTCGCCATCGGTGCTGAACGCGTGCACTCCCCAGAGCTGGCCGGGGTTGGCACCCCACGTTCCCCATCGATCCAGGATTTTCCCGTCGAGGCTGAACTTGACGATTTCATGGACTTTCCCGTCGCTGTTCGACGCCCAGAGGGTCTGATCCTTCGCGATGAGGAGTGTGTTGGAGCGCGTGCCGCCGAACTCGTACAGATATTTGCCGTTCTGGTCGAAGACCTGAATCCGCCGGTTTTCGCGGTCGGCGACGAAGAGACGACCCTGGGCGTCGATGGCGATCGCGTGCACCGTGTTGAACTCGCCGGGACCGCTGCCGCGCCTGCCGAACTCGCTCAAGTACCTGCCGTCCTTCGAAAACCTGACGACGCGTCCGTTCTTGTACCCGTCGGTGACGAAGAAGTCGCCGCCCGGCAGGAACGCGATGTCGGTCGGTCCGCCAAAGTGCGTCCGATCGATGCCGGCCACCTTGTACTCTCCGAGCCGCATGACGAGCCTGCCGTCGCGCGTGAACTTGAAGACCTGCTCCGCGCTCTCTCCGGACCTCCCGTCGATGACCCAGACGTGCCGCTCCGGGTCGTAGGGATTGACCTTCACGCTGTGCGGCCAGATGAAGAGGTGATCGTGCTGCTCCCATGACGAGACGAGCTTGCCGCGGCGATCGAAGATCAGGAAGCGGTGTTCCGGCCGGTGGTCTTTTTCCAAGGCCACCGCGTCGCGCGCAGGCGTCCCATCCGGCTTCGTTCGACTGGGAAGCATCGGCAGCTCGCCGTTCTGCACCACGTATACGCGATCGGGCGACTCGGCCCAGATGCCGCCGGTCCTTCCCCACGTCCAATCCGGATGGAGCGGCTGCGGCCAGTTCTCGACGACCTCGTACGGTCCCGTGTCGGTCGCCGAGGTGTGCTGCGCCCGTCCCGGCGACTGCGCCAGGAGAATGGCGATGAGACCGAGCGCACCCGCGCCGATTGCGAGGCGACAGCTTCTGTTCACGGCGAATCCTCCTGATGAGGGGATCAGATCATTGCGCCGGGCGAGTACGGTTTGTCAAATTGGGGACGAGCCCTCGGAGACGATTGTTAGAGCGAGAACGACGGAACATCGTGATTCAACTGATTCTCCTGTCACGGATACACGCGGAGAACGCGGAGACGCCGAGGATGCCGTTCGACTGGCCGCCGAAAGCGCCGCACAGGAGACGAGAGCGCGACGACAAGCGGCGATTGATGACTGCGCCGTTTGTCGTCGCGCTCTCGTCCCCTGCGCGGTCGGCCTGCTCTGCAGGCCGACCAGTCGAACGGCGCTGAACAACGTCGAATCATCCGATTCCTCCGCGCCCCTGCGGTCTCTGCGTGAGCCGTGAGCCGTTGAATCAGAGGAGTCTCAAGTCCCCGGGAATTTCAGCTGCCTGTTAATTCAAACGCCGAGCACGCGGAGAGCTTGGCGAGCTTGTCCCGGTGAGCTTTTCCCGGTGTTGTGAGCTTTTGCCGGTTGACCGACCCGCGTAATCGAGCATAATCAGCACCGCACGTTCGACCTGATCGGACCGATATGCCTGGACCCCGCCTGCCGGGTTGTGTGATTCGGGCGAACGTCGAGGTTCCTGGCGAGGAGTTGTGCGATGAGGAACCGAATTCTGACCCGACCCGCGCGCTTCGCGCTCGCTGCGGCCGTTACGCTGGTCGTTTCCGTGGTCACGACACACGCCCAGTGGCTGACGATTCCGGACCCGGCGATTCCGCGCCTGCCTGATGGAAAACCCAATCTCAAGGCGCCCGCTCCGAGAACAGCAGATGGAAAGCCCGATTTCTCCGGAATCTGGAAGACCCCTACGGGGAAGTATCTGGCGAACCTCGCCGCTGACGGCATCGAGGTTCCGATGCAGCCATGGGCCGAGCGGATGTACAAGGAGCGCGTGGCGAACCACGGCCGGGACCGACCGAGCGCAACCTGCCTCCCGCATAGCGTGACCGACTTCGATACGCACGTCACGCCACGAAAGGTCATCCAGACGCCTGGAGTGATCGTGATGCTGTACGAGGCCTACCACTCGTTTCGACAGATCCACACCGATGGGCGCTCCGTGCCAACGGAGCCCGAGCCTGCATGGTTCGGATACTCCGTAGGTAAGTGGGAGGGCGACGTGCTGGTCGTCAATACGGTGGGGAATCACGAGAAGACATGGCTCGATGATTCAGGCCACCCTCACAGTGACGCACTGCGCATCATCGAGCGGTTCCGCCGGATCGACTTCGGTCACATGGCTGTCGAGATCACGATTGACGATCCGAAGGCATACCTGAAGCCCTGGACGGTGTCGTTCGGCTGGGAGCTGATGCCGGACACCGAGTTGCTGGACTGGGTGTGCGAGAACAACAAATACTTCGACACGATTCCGAAATAGTCCGTTGCTGTGGAGGGACGGCCATGAGAACGAGATTTGCGGTTGTCGTCGGTCTCGGGTTGCTCGCCGCCGCGGTGCCGGCGCGTGCGCATCACTCGTTTGCGGCGGAGTTCGACTCCAGCAAGCCCGTCAAGGTGACCGGGACCGTCACGAAAATCGAGTGGGCCAACCCGCACGTGTGGTTCTATATCGACGTCAAGGACGAAGCTGGCAAGGTCACGAACTGGGCCATGGAGATGGGAGGTCCGAACGGGCTTCTGAGGGCAGGGTGGACACGGAACTCGATGAAACCAGGGGATGTCGTCACGGTAGACGGCTTCCAGGCCAGGACGGGGAAAAGCATCGGCAATGCAACGACCGTGATATTGGCCGGCACCGGCCAGCGGTTATTCGCCGCGTCAAGTCAAGGACAATAAATCCAGCGAAGAGGTGAGCGGACATGGCCAGCAAAGAGCTCGACCAGGCGATCGCTGTTCAGCAGGGGATGCTTCAGGAGTTGGCAGCCATTCAAACGCCCGGCGAGCAGCGGGCGGCTTACAGCAAGATCATGCGGCGGTATCAGCAGCCGGCCGCCGATGTCATCATCGAGGCAGTGACCGTCAACGGTGTTCCATGCGAGCGGATGACGCCGCCGAACGCGGTGGGGAACCGTACGCTGCTTTACGTCCACGGCGGCGGGTACGTCATCGGGTCGCCTGCCGAGTACCGGGACATGGTTCCCCGGATCGCCCGCGCGGCCCAGGCCCGCGCGCTCGCGGTGGATTATCGGCTCGCTCCTGAGAATCCGCATCCCGCAGCCGTCGACGATGCGGTGAGCGTGTATCGCGGGCTGCTGGACCAGGGCGTGCGGCCCGAGGAGATCGTCGTGGCCGGTGACTCGGCCGGCGGTGGTCTCACCGTCGCCACCATCGTCGCGGCGCGCGATGCCGGGTTGCCGGTCCCTGCCGCGGGCGTGTGCATCTCGCCCTGGGTCGACCTGGAGGGAATCGGCGAATCGATGACGGCCAACGACGGGCGCGATCCCCTCGTGAAGAAGGATCTCGTGTTCGGTATGGCGCAGGCGTACCTCGGCGATCAGGATCCTCGGACGCCGCTCGCCGCGCCCATATATGCCGATTTGCACGGCCTGCCACCGCTGCTCATCCAGGTGGGTACGTCCGAGACGTTGCTGGACGACGCACGCCGGCTCGCCGAACGTGCGAAGGCAGCGGGAGTCGACGTGACCCTCGAGGAATGGCCGGACATGATCCACGTCTGGCACGCGTTCGGTACGTTCCTGCCCGAGGCCCGGCAGGCCTGCGAGCGCATCGGCGAATTCGTTAGGGAGCGGACAGGTCAGGCAGCCGGCGTGGCCTAGAGACTGGAGCTGCTTGAATCTGGAATCCACAGGGCGTTCAGGAGATTTGGGAGGTAGACCGCGAGTAATAATATGTAGGTCCAAAAGGGGGAGAGCTGAGCAATGAAGGGTCGTCATATAGCACGCGTGGTGATACTGACGATGGTGGTCGGCGGCGTGTATGTCGTGCACGATCGCATGCAGGCGCAAGGCACCGGTACGAGCTCCCCGGCGCCGCGCACGCCGTGGGGCAAGCCGGATCTGCAGGGCATCTGGAACAGCAAGGTGATGGCGCCGCTCGAGCGGCCGGCAAAGTTCGCGAACAAGGAATTCCTCACTGACGAGGAAGTCGCGGCGATCGAGAAGCAGGCTCAGAACGTGGCCGGGGAAGGTCGAGACGTCCGCGCGAAGACGGGAACGCCTGAAGACGTTGAAGGCGCATACAACAACATCTTTTCAACCGGCAACGGAACGAAGTACATGCGGTCGAAGCGAACCGCGATGATCGTCGATCCGCCCGACGGCAAGCTGCCGCCGCTTACCGAGGAAGGCAAGAAACTCCGGGCCGCGAGCGCCGAGGCGCGTTTTGGTGAGGCCACGGAAAGCGGCGACCGGCAACCGCTGCTCGGTGTCGACGGCAGACGGATCACGTACGCGAGATCCGGAGGCAAGGGAAAGGGCGCGGGCGGCCAGCTGCTCCCTGGTCTGGACCTTGCCGGTCGCACCAACGACAATCCCGAGGATCGGAACAACCTGGAGCGGTGTCGCGGAATCATCCTGCCGTGCATCGGTGGCCTCTGCGGGATCACGCGCATCGTGCAGACGCCGGGGTACATCACTTGGTATTACGAGGCCGGCCACGAGGGCGGCGCGTATCGCACCGTTCCGCTCGATGGACGTCCGCACCTGTCGGCGACGACCCGCTTGTGGCTGGGGGATTCGGTCGGTCACTGGGAGGGCGACACGCTCGTGATCGATACGACCAACTTCACGAACCAGACGGCCTACCGGGGCGTGAGCGACGAAAAGCTGCACCTGATCGAGCGCCTGACCCGGACGTCCGCGGATGACCTGAAGTACGAGGTCACGGTCGACAAGCCGAACATGTACGAGCGCCCGTGGACGATGGAGGTCATCCTCATGCGGGAGGATGGGCGGAAGAACCAGATTTATGAGTCCGCCTGTTATGAAGGTAATTACGCGCTGACGGCCATGCTGGCCGGCGCGCGGGCGGAGGAGAGATCGAGCTCGAAGTCGCGTTCGAGCACGCGTTGAGGCCGGTGGCGCCCGTGCGACCCGGGCGCGCAGCGTCAGCGGAGTCCGCGGAGGGGGTTTTAACGCCGAGCTCGCTGAGACCGCCGAGCATGTTT
>DASYQV010000067.1:0-26619 GCA_036005125.1 Vicinamibacterales bacterium | reverse complement strand
GACCCGGCCTACGTCTTACTCAATTCATCGCTGCACGACCTGGGACCCCGTCGTATCCTTCACGGTGACCGTGATGTCGACCGGCGTCGTGTAACTGCTGTCGTCGGCCATGGCGCGAATGATGTACGTGCCTGCCTCGCTGAACCGCGCCTGGGTGACCGCCGGACTGCCCGACTTGACAGGCATCGCCATCGGCTCGAAGGTGACCTTTCCCGGCCCTCGGTAATGCAGGAAGGTGACCGCGAGGCCGGTTTCGTACGCCGTCCTCGTCTTCACCATGTTCTGATCAGTGGGGCCGCCGTTCCCATTCCCGGCGCCGCTCCGGTTGCCGCCAAGGGTCGGCAAGCCGGGCACGATCACCGTTGGCGTCGTATTGAGGGCTTCTCCTGTCCCTGACCTCCGAGTCGGACGCGGCGGCCGCGGACCGGGCCTCCCGTCGTCGGTCGCGGTAACGGTCAACGTCAGTGGCTCGCCGACCTTGGCGGTGAGCTGGTCGGAGCCCACCAGCTTGACGACCGGCGGTTCATTGCGAGGCATCTCGGCCGCCGTACGTCCACTGGTGCCGGACCCGCGATTGGCACGCCAGACCCCTTCGTCGAGCACCCAATGCGGCATCAGGCTGCCAAGGGCCGTGAATGCCTTCCCGTTGTGATTGACCGTCCAGACGAGGTCCTTCTGACCCCAATCGGCCGGCACGGTCACCCGGAAGACGAACGACTGCCGCCGCGTGTAGAAGTGGGTCGGCTGGCCGCGGTCCTCGGGTCCCGGCGAGAAGAAGTTGTTCTGACCGACCGGCACGTTCGGCGTTTCCTCGTAATTCCGGTTCATGTAGCCGAACAGCATGCTGAAGGTGCCATCGGCATTCTTCTCCCACCCTTCGAATACGGGCTGAATCGTCTGGCCCTTGAGGAACAGTGTCTGCGCGCGCGTGCCGTCGGACGCGACAACCAGCAACAGCGCGGCGACCACGACGTGCAGAATCGATCGACTGGACATGACGGGCCTTCCAGACTTTCTATTCGCGATTCGTGATTCGTGATTCGTGATTTGCGTCATGCCGCGCTCGCGATTCGCGATTCGATCGGAATCCCGATCGAATCGCGAATCACGAACGCACATCACGAATCCTACGGCTGGTTATTCGTTCTCGTCGGCGCCTGTCGCTGTCTGAGGTGCTGCGAGAACTCCTCGTCGGTGAGTGTGTACCAGCTGATGTGGGCGAACGACATGTCGTCGGTCGAGCGGTTGCCCCAGCCCACCCAGTTGCGTGGGTCGGCGGCCCACCTGTTGGCCTTCGAGTTGTCGTGCCAGCTGATGACGTGCAGGATCGTCCCTTTGGGCAGCAGCGGCTGCGAGTCGTCCGTGTAGTTGTAGGCGATGTGCCAGCCGAAGTCCCAGTTGATGCAGTTCAACGTCTGCACGCGCCCGTCCTTGTAGATCGCTTCGAGGCACTGGCGCTTGCCGAGATTGTGCAGGTGCGGCTGATAGACCGTGAGCCGGATGTTGGTGTCCAGCACGGTGTAGCCATCGGTGCGGACGTTGTTCTCTCCCGGCGGAAAATCGAGATCGGTGACGCTGCCGACGCTCTGCCGGGTGAGCTTGTGCTTCGGGACGTAGCCGCTCGGATAGAACCAGAAACCTATGCTCGTCCGATCGTAGGTGTCCTCGCGGTTCGGGTTCGCCGAGTAGTGCATGTTCCAGCGAATCTTCGTGCCGGCCCTAATCAAGCGGGCCGTGCCGTCCGGGTGGATGTCCCCGGTCTTGCCGAGCGCATATTCACCCAGGCCTTCCAGTTCCTCCGACGCCCCTTCGAGAAACATGGACGTCGAGGCGTGGTGGACGACCGGAAAACCCGAGAGTGACGGCTTGGTTTCCAATGCTCTGATGTAGCGGTCCTCTTTCAGGCCCGTGTCGGAATCAAACTCGATCCACCAGTTGGAAATGTTGCCGGGCACCTTGAATGGCTCAGGAATCGGAACGACCAGATCCGGCTCGCGGCCCAGTCCATCCTGGAGCGTCCACTTGTACCGCTCCTTGTCGAATGTCAGCGGCGGCGGCATGTCTGCGGGATTCCCGCGTGGCGCCCCGCCGTCCGCCCACGCGACAATCGTCGCGATTTCCTGCTCGGTCAGCGATCGATCGTCCTTGAAGGTCTGGATGCCGACCGACTTGTCGACGTACCAAGGCGGCATCGTGCGGCCGACGACCTTCTGCTTGATTGAACGCGCCCACGGCCGCGCTTCCTCATACGTCAGCAACGACATCGGGGCCACGGAGCCGGGCCGATGGCAGGACTGACATGATTTCTGGAGGATCGGTGCTACATGCTTGGTGAAAGTGACCGGACCCTGGCCGGTTGCCACCGGCTGCTGCGCCGAAACCGTCGTGCACACCACGACGCCAAAGGCGACGAGCCCGACCATCGCGGCCCACGCGGAACCGAATATCCGGGGTTTCCCTGACGCGCTCATCGTCGCACCTCCGAAATTCCGAACTTCCCGGCGGTTAAACCCAGCCTCTAAAACGCCAGACGTACCGTAGGCTGCTCCGGCCGTCGCGTCAACAAGAATCAGCTGTGGGGGTCAGATCGGGGTCAGACGGGGGTCAGACCGGGGTCAGACCGGGGTCAGAACGGGGTCAGAACGGGGTCTGACCCCGGTGACGGGCCGACTCAAGGTTGCACGACGATCGTCCTGTCTGAGCGTGATTAGCGTAATCAGAACGCCAGCAGGGCCCGGCTGGCGGCAAGGATATCGGCTGTCTGGGGCAGCGTCCGATCTTCTAGGGTGGGACTGTAGCCGCAAAACACATCGACGGCCCCGACGCGCCTGACGGGAGCGTCCAGCTCCTCAAACAGCTCGTCGGCGATCCGCGCCGCGATTTCGGCCCCATAGCCCCAGCTCAGCCAGTCCTCGTGGACGACGAGCACCCGGCTGGTCTTTCGAACAGACCGCACGATGGCCGGCCAGTCGTAGGGATTAAGCGATCGAAGATCCAGCACCTCGGCCGACCGTCGATCTTCCGCGGCCAGCGTCGTCGCTGCCTGCACCGCGCGGACGACCGTCGTCCCGTAGGTGACGATCGTCAGGTCGTCGCCCTCCCGCACGACGTTCGCCTTACCAAACGGGATCATATAGTCGGGGCCCGGGTAGGGTGAGCGATTGTGCAGCTGCCGATAAAGGTGCTTCGGCTCCAGGAACAGGACCGGGTCATCCGATCGCAGCGCGGTCCGGAGCAAACCGTTGGCGTCCAGCGCCGTCGACGGCATCACGACACGAAGGCCGGGGATATGGGTGAACGTGACCTCGCCGGACTGGCTGTGGTAGGGGCCTCCACCGGTAAGGTAGCCGCCGATGGGCGCTCGCAAGACCAGCGGACACGCGAACTGTCCTTTGGACCGCCAGCGCAGCGTCGCCATCTCGTCGCGGATCTGCATCATGGCGGGCCAGATGTAGTCGAAGAACTGGACTTCCGCCACGGGCTTCAAGCCCCGTAGTGCGAGGCCGATCGCGCGACCGACGATCGCCGCCTCCGCAATCGGCGTGTTCCAGACGCGCTCGCCGCCGAAGCGCCGCTGCAGACCCGCGGTGGCTTTGAACACACCGCCCTTGCCCTTGACGCACGCCAGCACGTCGCGGCTCGCGTCGGCGACATCTTCCCCGAAGACAACGATCCGGTTGTCACGCTCCATCTCATCGGAGAGACACGCGTTGATCAGTTCGACCATCGTTCTTGGTTCGCCGTCCCCGCGAGGCGTCGTCGAGAACGCATCCGACGTCGGGTCGATGTCCGACGAGTACACGTGAGCGGTGATGGTGACCGGGTCGGGAGCCGACGCGGCAAGCGCTCGTTCGCTTGCTTCGGCGACCTCGTGTTCCGCCTCGTGCTCGACCCGCTCGAGGTACGACTCACCAACGATTCCTTCAGACAGCAGGAATTTCCTGAACCGCGGGATCGGATCGAGCAGGAGGTCGCTCTCTCGCTCTTCCGCCGGGCGATACAGCCGATGGTCGTCTGAATTGGAATGGGAATGAGCGCGTATGACCCGCGCGTGGACCAGCGCGGGTCCGGTTCGCGCGCGGCAATAGCGCACGGCATCGGCGAGGACCGTATAGCTGTCAATCGGATCGGTCCCGTCACAGGTGCTGACCAGGAGATGTGGAATGCCGTCCAGGAGCTTTGAGATGTTGCCGCCGGGTGTCTGCACCTCCGTCGGCACGCTGATCGCGTAGCCGTTGTCCTCGATGAGAAAGAGGACCGGCGCCTCGCGCGCGGCCGCGGCGCAGACCGCCTCCCAGAATTCACCTTCGCTCGTAGCGCCTTCGCCGCTCGAGACACAGACGACCTCGTCGCCGTGAGCGCCCGCGATCCGCCCCTGACGCTCGAGATACAGAATGGCCTCGGCGCAGCCGACGGCATGAAGGAAGTGCATGCCGGTCGCCGACGAGCGTGACACGAGGTGCAGCGCCGGGTTGGCCCAGTGGCCTGGCATCTGACGGCCGCCGGAGAACGGCCCTGCACCGGCGCCGACCGCTTCGAGGAGCGCGTCGAGCGCGCTCGTGCCGAGCATCAAGGCCAGTGCCTGATCGCGGTAGTAGGGAAAGAACCAGTCGTATCCGGCCTTCAACGCCTGGCCGGCCGCCACGAGGACGGCCTCGTGTCCCGCACAACTCAACTGAAAGAATGTTTTTTGCTGTTGCTTCAGCTGCACCTGCCGCTCGTCGATTCGGCGCGACAGATACATGACGCGGTACATCCGCGCGAGGTCCGCGGCGGTCAGGCCCGCGTAGGGAAGAAGCGCGGGGCCGACACCGAGAGTATCCGGTGACATCAGGGTCAGATCGGCAAACGAGCGTAGTCGCGCGCGGCGCCCGCTGTCAACCGGGCGGAGTTGGTAGGCCGCATCCTTATGCGCCTCAGGGCCCGCGTCGTTCACTGGGCCCGGTCTGAAGACCCGGCCTACGTACGTCTGATGCAGCTCGGGGGTCGGCGTCGTTCACGGCGCCGGGTCCAAAACACCCGGCCTGCGTACGTCCCCTTTACGCGATCGCGGCGACGGAGGCGTGGCGCGCGACGGCGCGGTGGGCAGCGACGAACGCGGCTCGTGTGGTGAATCCGAGCAACTCGTACAGGCGGCGGGCCGGGCGATTGGTGGCACCCACCAGCAGTGTGGCCGATGTATAGCCCTGGGCTGCCGCCCTTGCACACGATTCGTTCACGAGCCGGGTGGCAATGCCCTGGCCTTGCAGGCTCGGATGCACGGCCACCTGCGCGAGGTGCGCGGTGCGATCAGCCAGGGCGGTCACGAGCGTGAGCGCCTGGATGCCGTCCTCTCCTCTGAGGACGCACGTGGCGTCAGCGTTCAGCGCGCCGCAGGCGGTTTGCTCGACAAGATTGTGGAGGTAGCGTTGCCATTCCGCGAGGGTGCCGTGGGGCGCGAAGTAGCGGCCGGCGGCGCCCGTTCCATACACGGTCCGCAGCAGTGCGGCAGCACGGTTGATGTCCCCCTGCTGCCAGCGGTCGCTCGACGTCGCGGCGGCGGCGGGTCGCCATCCGGCATCGAGCGCCTGGCGCTGCAGGTACAGAAACGGCTCAACCGCGAAACCACGACGCGTCAGCTCGAGCGTGAGCGCCGGCGCGCTCTCGAATATGAAGCACGAGATCGTCTGCGCGCTGGCCGCATCGGCGGCGTCGAGCAGCGCGTCGAGCAGCAGGCAGGTCGCACGCGGCGTGTCCGCCGCGAGACCGCCGACGTGCACCTCGCCGTTTTCGGGCAGGTAGAACGTCCAGCCGCGCACGCGGCCGCGTTCGAGCGCGACGAAGCCGGGCAAGCCCCACGTCACGCGCGCCGCTTCGATGGTGGTCCACGTGCTCGAGGCGTCCCACGCGAGCGTGTTCAGCCACGAGCGCTGCTCGCGTTCGTACAGCGCCGACATCACGCGGCTGTCGACGTCGCGCCAATGACGGATGATCATGACCGTTTGCGAGCGGTCGCCGTGTGGAGGCGAGGCGTTTGCTTGGGCGCGTCTACCCGGACTTCGGTGGAGCCGCGCAACCGTTCCGCAAGCGTCGTCAGCGCGCCGGGCGCTTCGGCGGCGGAGCGGTTGGCCTGCCGAATCTGCTCGTACACTTCCTGACGATGCACGGGGACGTGCATCGGCGCCACGATCCCGAGACGTACGCCGTCGCGACCCGATCGCAGGACGCGCACCTCGATGCCGTCCCCAATCATGATCGTCTCGCCGCGGCGACGCGTGAAAACCAGCACGACGATCTCCTAAGGCGCCGGCGTCAGGACGTGCCGGAGTGGATACAGGCACTGGTGCGGCATCATCTGATGGCCCACCATGCCCTGTGGATTGATGACGAGAGGCGCGCGCAGATTGACGGTGATGGCGCCGTCGGCCTCCACCATGACGAGGGCCAGCCACAGGAGAGCGTCCCCACCATGCGCACCGAGCCGCTGCCGATCCGCCTCACTGAGCTCGCAGCGGTAGTTCTCCAGCACGAGCTTGGGATCGATCGCCAGGAACGAGGCGGGCGGTCCTTCGACGGCGTGGAGGTACTGCAGGGGCGCGTTCGCCTCGGAGGTGAGCAGCACGAACGCGCGGGACCGCTCGAACCCGGGGAGGCCGTCCGGAAACCGGATGATGTCGCGGCGATCGACGTCCAATTCGCCGAATGCCCCGCTGATTCGCAGCCGATCCGTCGACATGCCGTGTGCGTGGCTCATCGGATGTAATCCATCAGCGACGTTTTCGTCGCGGCACCCGCGGCGCCGAGCGCGGCGCGATAGGCCGTTTCAGCCTGCGTCATCCCGCTGATAGCCTCGGCCATGTCGACGTTCTCGGTCTTGTCGAGACGGGTCTCCGCTTGCAGCTTCATTTCACTGAGTTGCGGCTTCAGTTCCTCGAGACTCTTCATCTGGGTGCCGACGCTCGTCTGCACGGCACTGATCCGGTCGAGCGCGGTCTGGAGCGCCTGCATGCCGCTCGAAATCTGGGTGGAGTTGCCGGCGCGAACGTTGTCGATGAGACTCTTGAACTCGGTGAGGATGTCGTTGGTTGCTGTCCCCTTGGCGAGAGATTGGCCGTTATAGGTCACCTTCGCCGTGCGTCCGCTTGCAACGTCGACCGTGGCCTCGTCCGCATTACCCTGATAGACCCCTGCTTCAGTGACGGGGGCCAGTGAGTACGGGGGGGTCGACGAGTTCGTACCCGAGAAGACGTAAATGCCGTTGAACGATGTGTTGAAGTCACCGAGAATCGCGTCACGGAGGCCGATGAGCGTCTGGGCCGCGGCTTCACGTTGCAGTGCCGTTTTGTCGGTGCCGTTCGCGCCCAGGGCGGTCGTGAGCCCCTGACTGATCTTGCCGGTCATGTCGGACAAGACGGTGTCGATGACCGTCAGACGCGACGACACCGAGTCCGACGCCTGCGTATACCGCTCCGTCCGTGCGATGTCGTTGCGGCCGGTCACCGCCGCGGACGCTGCCGAGGGATCGTCGCTGGGCTTTGAGATCCGTTTGCCGGACGAGACCTGACGCTGCATCTCGAGCAGGGTCTCCGACGAGCGGTCGATCCCCACCTGGAGATCACGGTACTGTGAGTTGAAGGTGACTCTCATGGCCTCGGTTACCTACCCATGGTCTGGATGAGCGTGTCGATTGCCGAGTTGATCGCGCTGAAGAACCGTGCGTTGGCTTCGTACGCACGCTGGTATTTGAGGAGGTGCATCGTCTCCTCGTCGAGCGAGATACCGGATACCTCGTCGCGCAGCGTGTCGACCTGCCGCACGATCTCCTGGCGGCTGCTCTGCTCAGCCTTCGCGGTCTGCGTATCGCGGCCGACACGGTAGACGAGCTGGCTCCAGCCATCGGACAACGTGGCCGTCCCGCCGTTGAGCACCCGCGCGTCGCGCAGGCGCGCGATTGCCGTCGCCGCGTAGTTATCGCCCACCTCTCCCGTGCCCGACGATCCCGGGCCGGACGCCGCGATAAGCCGCCCATCGGCGGCGACGGTGGGATTGACAGCCATCGCGGCCGCGGCGCCGGCGACAGCTGCGGGCGGCACGAAGAAGTTTCCGGCCGCAACGCCCGTCAGCGTGTACCCGGCCGTGTGCGCGGTATTGACCTGCTGCGCGACGTTGAACGCCAGCGTGTCGAGCTGGTTCATATAGTCCGGAATGTTCACGTCGCGCACGTTCAACAGGCCGCCAATCTTGCCGCCGGTGATCTCGGACGTGATCGTGACGCCCGCGACGCTGAGCGCCGAAAGGCCGTTCGGCGGGGTTGGCGTCGCCACGAGCGAGTAAGCCTGGTCGCCGAGGACGATCGAGCGTCCGTTGGCGAAGCTGATGTCCACGCCGCCGCCGTCGCGGTCGACGACGGCGACGTCGACCAGCTCGGACAGCTTGCGCACGAGGCCCGCCTGCTCGTCCTGCAGGTGAGCCTGCGACGCATCCTGCGGTCCGCCGAGGGACCGGTTGAGCACTGCGATTCGCGCCGCGAGCGCGTTGACCTCGTCGACCGTCGATCGAATCTGCGTGTCCGTATCGCGCTGCGAGGCCTCGAGCCGGCGCGCCATGCCCTGGAACGTCTGCGCGAGCGTCTCGCCCTGGAGGAGCACTTCGTTCCGCGCCACCGCCGAGGTCGGCGTTTCGGCCAGGCGCGAGAACGCATCGAAAAAGTTCGTGAGGCTTGCGTCAATCGACTGCCCGGGCGTGCCAAGCGCGGTCTCGACCACGCTGAGCGAATCGGCCATCGCGGCCTCGCGGCGCTCTGCCGGCACCTCCTGCTGGAGACGTCTATCGAGCAGGCGGTCGCGGGCCGCGCGGACGCTTTCCACGTCCACCCCGCCGCCGGCTTCGGGGGCCACGGCGGCAAAGTCGACGACACGCCGCGAGTAGCCATTCGTGTTGACGTTGGCGATGTTCTGGCCCGTGACTTCGAGCCCCATGCGCTGCGCTTCGAGCGAGCGGGCGGTCGTCGTCAGGGTGCTGAACAGGGACATGTGATGGTCCTTTTACGCGCGCGTATTGAGTCCACGACCCGCGTACGCGAGCGGTGCCGCGCCGTCGCGCGGTCCATAACCAGGAGCGCGCCCCTGGGCCTCGAAACTGAGCCGGATGAAATCGCTGAGTGCCGAGCCGAGCCGTCGGCATCTCAAGAGCGCGCCCCGTGCGCGCTCGAGCTCGTCACGGACGACGGCCCGCTCAGCGGGCGACAGCCCTTGCAGCGGTACCATGTTGGCCAGCGCGCCTTCCAGCACGGCCTCGCCGGTCAGCAGACCATCCAGACGAGCGTGGCCCAGCGCGTCGGCAGTATGCTCGAGCGCTTCCCTGAGCTGTGCGGCAGCAGCGATGGCGCGTGGACCCTGGTTGCTCACGTCAGCGGTTGAGCAATGAGTCAATGAGCTTGTCGGCCAGCTTGCGGCTGTCGTTGCCGACTTCACCCGCGTCGAGCGCCTTCCGGGCACGCTCCACGACGTCCTGCCGGATGGCGGGCGCTTCCTGGGCCGCCTTCAGGGCGGAGGTCATGAGCTGGGCGTCTTTGGAGACCTCGACGCGGTCGCTCTTGTCCGTCTGCCGCTCGACGGCGGTCCGCTCGGCCTTGCGAGCCTGGTCGAGGCGTCGGGTGGCCTCGGCGTCGCACGTCGCGGGCGCCTGGCGATTTCCTTCAATCTTCATCGACATGTCCTGTGGTCTCCTGCGAGCCAGTCAGTCTCAAGGCCGAGTCCTGGACTGGTCGCTGATAGCCAAATCGGCAACCACACCTGTGTGCTTTAACGCCTCAGGCCGCACGGACTCATGTGCCGTTTCCGCCCACTTCTCCGCCCACTTCAAGGGGTCCACCTGCTTGCCATTGGCAATCACCTCGAAGTGGAGGTGTGTGCCGGTGGCGCGTCCGCTGCGCCCGGCGCGGCCGACGACCTGTCCCGCCTTGAGCTCGTCGCCGGCCGAGACCAGGGCGGCCGACAGGTGGCCGTAGCGGGTCTGTACTCCATCAGGGTGTTGGACGATTACCGTGTTGCCGTACCCTCGCTGGTGGCCGCTGAAGACGACGCGGCCGGCGCCGGCCGTCTGGATGTCTTCGCCGTAGGCCGCGCGTACGTCGATGCCCCGATGGAACTTGGCCTTGCCCGTGAACGGATCGCGTCGCCACCCGAACTGCGAGGTCACCTCGCCTCCGGGGTTGACGGAAATTCCTCCCTTGCTGGCGGCAATTCCTGCCGGCTCGCGAGAAATTCCTGCCGGCTCCGGGGGAATTCCTGCCGGCTCGGGGGGAATTCCTGCCGGCTCGACGGAGACTGTTCCGGGGTTGACGGCAAGATGGTCCGTTAGTCCTGCAAAGTTGAGTCGAGCCGTCACCAGGGTCAGACCCTGGTCTGACCCCGTTCTGACCCCGTTCTGACCCCGGTCTGACCCCGGTCTGACCCCGGTCTGACCCCGGTCTGACCCTTCCAGGGCGTCGATCAGCTGTTGGGACAGGCCGAAGCCCTTGACCTTGGCCAGATGCGTCGCGAGCTCGACGTCCAGGGTCTCGAAGAACGACTCGGCGCCGAGGCCGTCGCTTTCCGCCTCGGGCTCGTCGTCCCACGATTCGGACTTGCGCATGTCTTTCAGCATCTGCGCGAGCAGCAGCGACTCGAACTGAGCCGCCACCGTCTTGATCTGCTCGCGGTCGGCAGACGTCGACTGCGACGAGCCCGCCTTGTCGCCGGCTGCCAGTTGCGCCCGCTGCACGATGTCCGTGACGCGTTCGAAGCTCATTACAGGATCACAATCTCCGCGCGCAGCGCGCCGGCCGCTTTGAGCGCCTGCATGATCGCGATGATGTCGCGCGGCGTCGCGCCAAGGACGTTCAGCGCCTTGACGACGTCCGCGAGCGTCGTACCGGCTTCGAGCGCCACCAGCTGGGCGTTGCCCTCATCGACGTTCACGTCCGTCTTCGGCACCACGGTCGTGTTGCCAGCCGACATCGGCGCGGGCTGCGACACGTCGAATCGCGTCCGAATCCGAACCGACAAATTGCCGTGCGCCACGGCCGCCGGACCGACGCGCACGTCGCTTCCGACGACGACGGTGCCGGTGCGCTCGTTGATGACCACGCGCGCCGCCGTGTCGACGTTGACGTTCAGCGGCTCGATGCGCGCAATCAGGTCGGGCACCGACTGGCGGTACTGGTCGGGCACTCGCAGGACGACGGAGCCGGCGTCGGTGACCTTCGCCGCTTCAGTACCAAGCTCGGCGTTGATCGCGCGCGCCACGCGGCCCGCCGACACGAAATCCGGCTCCTGAAGCGCCAGGCGCAGCTCGTAGGACGCGGGAAGCGCCGTCTGTCGCGCCACCTGCACCACCGCTCCGCGCGGCACGCGGCCGACCGTGAGGTGGTTGACCGACACGCTGTTGCCGCCGGCGGCGGCACCGAACCCGCCAATCGAGAGCGGGCCCTGCGCGAGCGCCACGATGCTGCCATCCGGCCCACGCATCGCCGTCGGCAGGAGCGTTCCACCCTGCAGGCTGCGCGCATCGCCAATCGAGGAGGCCGTGACATCGAGCCGAGCCCCGGTCTGGTTGTACGGGCCGAGCTCCGACGTCACCAGAACGGCCGCCACGTTCTCGATCTTGATCCCGCCCGGCGGGACAGCCACACCGAACCGCTCGAGCATGTTGGCGAGCGTCTGCGCGGAGAAGACGGTCTGCCGCCGGTCGCCGGTCTTGCTCAGCCCGACCACGAGGCCGTAGCCGACGAGCGGCGTGGAGGCGACGCCCTGCAGCGACACGACGTCCTTCAGACGGGCACCGCCCGTCTCCTGGGCGCGGGCGGTTCCGGCGACGATCAGCGTGCACAGCGCGACGTGCGCGGCGCGAACCAGCCAAGGGCTCTGCGCTCGATATCTTCCCCGACGCGCTGGAGACACGCGCGTCGGGCATCTCGATTCCGGCAGAGCCCTCGGCCGGTTCGCGCAGTGTCTTCTTGGCGCGCTCCGCGCGCCTAGGTCGGGTCGCTCTGCGACCCGACAAGCCAGCGCTGGCTCGGCGGTCCGCTGTGGCGGACCGCCGTTATGCGGTCCAGCAACGGGGACCGAATTTTCGTTGGTAGCCGCATAACGGACTACGAGGGTGCGCAATGTCGTGGTCATCAGAAAATCTTGTTGAGTACGCGTACGAGCCAGCCGGGGTTCAGGTTGTCCTTGATCAGCCCGCGGCCGAAATACCGGATGCGCATCTGGCCGACAGCGGTTGACGGCACCGAATTGGCGCGGTCGATGTCGGCCGTCCGGACGACGCCGGTGAGCACGATGATCTGGCGGTCGCCGTTGATATCGATTTCGCGTACGCCTTCGAGCCCGAGGTCGCCATTCGGCAGGACCTCGACCACCCGGGCGGTGACGACGGCCGTCAACTGGCCGGTCCGCGTCGTCTGGCCGCTGCCCTTGAAATCCGTGTTCGCATTCGCCCCGGCCATGTTGGTCTTCGGGAGGTCGTAGCCGAACAGGCTGGACACCGTCACGTTTGCCTTGCTCTCCTTGGCAAGCTTCGAATCGGCCGCACCGGCTGCCGCGACGTTCTCCACCACGCGCACCGTGACGAGATCGTTCACGCGCCGCGCGCGCAAGTCGGAAAAGAGCCCCGTCATCCACTGCGAATCCGGCGCGGCCGCGGTCGGCGGCAGCTCCCGTGCCGCCTTGAGATACCGCTGGAACAGCTCGTCGTAGTTGTCCGACGGCTTCGGCGTCTCCTCTGCTTTGTCCTTCTTGTTCTTGGCGAAGACCGGCGCGCCGCACAGTGCGACGCACACAGCGCCAAGCGCCACGCGCGCCGACCACTTTCCGAGAAACTTCGTCATTGAACGATCTCCACCGATCCGGGTCCGATGATCTTCGCCTTCCGCGGCTGCCGGCTGCCGGGGTTCACCACTCGAATCACGTCGCCGACGTGGCCGCTGCCGGAGGCGACCCCGCGTCCTGCCACATGCACGCTGCCGACTCGAACGTTGACGTCCACCTGGTCGCCCGACCGCACCAGCGGCGGCAGCGTCAGGACCGCGGAGGTCAACGCCTCTCCCGCCGCCACCGCGCGTCGCAGTGCGGCGCCAACCACATCCGCGATGCCCGGCAGCCGCCGCACCGGCACGTCTCGAAGCTCTCCCTCGACGAGCGTCACATCCGCCGCGCCAATGACCTCATCGCGCGCGATCGCGCGCTCGGCGCGCACGAGCGTGGCGCGGACGTCCACTTCCGCCACCGCGACGCCCCGCCGCTTGCCGTCGCGCCAGAGCACGAACCGCGCAGCCTTTCCGACGCGCGCGCCAGGTTCGGGCACGGCCGTCACCTGCTCGTCCTCCGGCACACTCGTCTGCAGCGATCGGATCGTCGCGATCGAGCCGGAACCCAGGCGCTCCTCCAGGGCCCGCGCAATCGCCCCGCGAACCGGCATCGGCGGCGCGGTGATTGTCTGCGGCAAAGCGGCGCGCACCATCCCCAGCATGAGGATGATAATGGCCAGCGCGATGGCGAAGGCGATCGGCGAACTCGGCTGCTGCTGCGTCTGCACCGGATTACCGCGACAGGTTGTTCACCTGCTGAAGCATCTCGTCCGCCGAGCGAATCACCTTCGAATTCGCCTCATACGCTCGCTGGCCGAGAATCATGTTGACCATTTCCTCGACGACGCTCACGTTGGAGTCTTCGAGGAAGCCCTGCTGAAGCGTCCCGGTGCCATCGGTGCCCGGGACGCCCGTAATCGCGTCGCCCGACGCGGGGGACGCCACGAAGATGTTGCCGCCGCGCGCCTCCAGACCCGCGGGATTCTGGAACGTGGCGAGCTCGATCGTGCCCACCTGCTGCGGCGGCGCCCCGTTGGCTGCGTACGAGACGATTCCATCCTTGGAGATGCTCACCGAGGTCGCGTTCGGCGGAATCGTGATGGCCGGCTCGAGCTGGAACCCTTCCGCCGTCACGATCTGCCCTTGCCCGTTCAGATGGAAATTGCCGGCGCGCGTGTACCCGGTCTCCCCACCCGGCAGCGAGAGCTGGAAGAAGCCTTGTCCTTCAATCGCAAGGTCCAGCGGGTTGTTCGTCGCCTTCAGATTGCCGGTCTGGAAGTTGCGCGCCGTGGCAACCGCGCGCGAGCCGAGCCCGGCCTCGAGGCCGACCGGCGCCTCCGCCTCCTGCGAAGTGGGCGAGCCGGGCGCCTTGATCTGCTGGTAGACGAGGTCCTCGAACTCGACGCGGCTCTTCTTGAAGCCGGTCGTGTTCACGTTGGCCAGGTTGTGCGCCACGTTGTCGATGTTCGCCTGCTGCGCGTTCATCCCGCTTGCCGCCGTATACAGCGCTCTAATCACGACCCTTGTCTCCGTTCAACCTTTGGGGAACTCTGCCGATTGCTGCTTCGCCGGGTCCCGCGTCGGGCGGCGACCGCCGGCGACGCGTACCTGACTTTTGACCTTTGACCTTTGACCTTTGACCTTTGACCTAGGTACGCCGTCCGAGCTCGTTGATCGCGCGGCCGTCGACGTCGTTCATCAACACCGTCGCGCCGCGTTGCAGCGCTTCGAAGCTGCGCTTGATTTCCGTCAACGCCACCATTCGATCGACGACCCCGACGTTCGCCTGCTCGAGGGAGCCGCCCATCACCTTGCCGGTCGCGGGCCGGGGTTTCACTCCGGGCATCGCCCGGAAGCGCGCGCCCGACTCGCGGTCGATGTTCGATTCGTCGAAATCGACCACCCGCAGGCGTCCCGCGATGGTCTCGCCGGTGCGGATCGTCCCGTCCTGATCGGCGGTGATCTTGCCGGGTCCGAGCCGAATCTGGCCGTTCTCGCCGAGCACCGGTTCCCCTTCCGCGGTCGTCAGCAGGCCGTCCGCGCGGCGCGTGAACGAACCGTTGCGCGTGTAGCGCTGACCGTTGGGCGTCGTGATGACGAAGAAGCCGCGTCCATCGATCGCCATGTCGAGATCGCGTCCCGTCGTTGCCAGCGAGCCCGCGCGGAAATCCACGCGCCGGCCGCCGTCGGTGACGTCCACCGCCGAATCGAGCGCCAGGCGGAACCGCTGGCGGTCGCGCTCGGCGGCTACCCGTGCGGCCCGCTCGGTCTTGTAGCCGGCCGTGCCGACGTTGGCGAGATCGCTGGCGAGCCGATCGAGCTCGCCGATCCGTGTGAGCATTCCGCTCAGCGCGGTGTATGCGCCGCCCGACATGACTCCTCCTTGCTTCCTGCGACCAGGAAATCCGTTATTCGCTCGCGACCCTCGACGCGTACCCACGTGTATTCGTCGCAGTCCGCGTGGCGCATCGTCACGGAACGGTCGCGTGCCGCGGCCTCCGCCACGTACGCGGCAGCGTCCCGGACGTTGCTGACGCGCTGCGCCTCCGCCTGCCCGCGCGCGTTGGCGTGGGCCGGCTGATACAGGTCCATCGCCAGTTCCAGGACGGTGTCGTCCACCAGATACGGCTCGGGTGTCCAGCCCGTGAGCTTCACCAGCGCGCGCAGCGCGGTGCGCGGCACCGGCGCCGTGCAGATCACCTTGAGCACGCGCCGCGCCTCGTCGGCTTCGAACGGCACCACGCCGAGCGCCCGCACCGTTTCCGTCGGCAGCCCTCCCGGTCCGCGCTGCACCTTCGCCACGTCGAACGTCGTCAGGTAGCTGACCTGGGACTGCGTGGCGAGCGATTTGAGGATCGGGTCGGGCCCCACAAAGCCGAGTTGCTGCAGCTGCGCGCCGAGGGGGAGCCCGGACGCCCGCTGCATCGCGAGCGCGAGGTCGAGCTGCGTCTCCGTGATGGCCCCCTGGTGGCGCAGGAGGACGCCGAGCTTCAACGGCGGCAGCGGCGCGACCGTCGCCGCCGGCTTCGCGCGCCCATCGAGCCCTTCACGCGCCGCGGTTTCCACGCACGCTCGCGAGCAGTACCACGCGTCGTTCATCCGGATGCCGGCCATCCACTGCGGCGCACGCAACGCCGGGCGCCAGCGGCCGCAACGGGGATCAGCGCACCGAGGCATCGTGAGCCCTTTCGTAGCGCGGTGAATCCGCGAGCTGCAGACGCAGCCGGACCTCGCCTTCCGAGACCTGCTCCGTCACCGCGATGTCCTCCACCGACCGCCCGCGGCGCGCCGCGGTCGCGATACGACGCTGGCGAGCCGCACGCACGCGGGGCTTGTCGAGGGACGAGGCCGCCAGGCGGCCGATTTCCTGTGCGACGTCACGCAGACCGCTCTCGGTGGTGTCGGTCAGCAGCGAGATGCCTGCCGTCAGGTGCGCGAGGCGATCGTCGAGCCGGTCGATCGCACGCTGCTGCTGGAGCTGCAGCCACAGCACGGTCAACAGCGCGACGCCGAGCACGATCAATCCCGAGATCAGGTATGTCATCACGATCACACCTCCATGGAGCGAAGACGGTCGCGTGCGCTTACAACTTCGAGAATCCGTACGCCGTAGCTGCCCGACACGATCACGACCTCGCCGCGCGCGACGACCTGGTTGCTCACCAGGATTTCCACCGGCTCGTCGGGCGTGCGGCCCAGGTCGATGAGCGAGCCGGGACCGAGGCGAGTGACCGACTTCAGCGGCAGCTCGGTGTGCCCGAAACGGACCACGAGCGGCAGGTCGATATCGAGGATCACATCGATACGGTCGCTCGGATGCTGGGCCGCCGGCTTGGCCGCCGGAGCAGCCGGAGCAGGCGCTGGCGCGGGTGACGGCGCGGCGGCCGGTGCCGGCCGCGCGGCGGCGGGCTTGGCCTCCGGAGCGGAACCCGCCAACGCAAGCTCTCCCCACATGGCCACGGCAAGCGGGGCCTTCATCTTCTCAGCCACGATCGCGAACACGGCCCAGTCGCCCTCGGGCGTCAACGACTGCGACTGGTTCAGCGCGGATACCGACAGCGTCGCGCCCTTCGCGATTGGCTTCTGCGCGAGCGAGCTCACGGCCTGCACGCACACCTCGCGAAGCGTGTCGACCACGGCCTCGACCGGCGGCTTCTCGTTCTCGCCGTCGAGCCCCATGGTCAGCGCCGTGATGTCGGCGGCCGCCGTGGCATCGATCGCCATCGAGAGGGATCCCGTGGCGGTGCCCGTCGCGTCGATGCGGGCGATCCACTGGCGTCCATCGCCGGGCGCGCCGGGGCCCACGTCGGGCGGCGCGTCGATCAGCGCTCCAATCACATAGGCGAGCTCTTCGGCAAGCGCCGCGGCGAGCTCCTTGTCGAATCCGCTCATGACGCGACCTCCTGGGTGCGCTGGACGTCATTGGACGCGCGCTCGATGCGCAGGCCGACGCCGTCGCCCTTCCGGGCCAGATGCCCCTGGAATCGCCGCACCTGTCCGATGAACAAGTCCACCGGATTGGCCGACGAGTGGCCAAGCGCGAGCACGTCGCCCGGATTGAGGGCGAGGAGCTCGCGTGCCGATAACGTGGTGTCGAGCTTCGCTGTCAGGGGTACCTGGACGCGACCAAGGTTCGTGTGCAGCCAGCTTTCTTCGTCCGGCGTCGGCAGGCGCCGCGTACGGTGCCACCCCTGCGCGAAGCTGTCACCGACCGCCTCGATCGCGCTGGCCGGGATACACAGGTTCAGCATCCCGCGCGTTTCGCCAATCCGGATGTCGAACACGAGCAGGATGACGATTTCGTTCGGGCCGGTGACCTGCAGCATCTGCGGGCGCGTCTCGCGCGCCTGAATCTTGAACTGCACCTCGGTCACCGGGTGCCACGTCTCGCTGAGGTTGTCGAGCATCAGCTTCACGACCGAGTCGATGACGTTCTGCTCGATCTCGGTGAGGGCGCGGTTCGGGCCGGGCGTGTTGCCCGTGCCGCCCAGCATCCGATCGACCATCGTGAACGCGACGGCCGGATTCAGCTCCAGGGCGCCCTGCCCATCGAGCGGATTCAGTCCGATCGCGTAGAACGCGGTCGGATCCGGCAGCGACATCAGGAACTCGGAGTACGCGAACTGCTCCACCGACACGATGCTCACCTCGGTCATCGCGCGCAGGAACGCGCCGAGCGAGGTCGACACGTTGAGCGCGAACCGATCGTGCAGCAGGTGCATCGAGCGCAGCTGCTCTTTCGAGACACGGTCGGGCCGGCGGAAGTTGTAGACGACCACGCCGCCGCTGGTCGAGATCGGGGCCTCGGCCGGCTCCGGTGCGCGGCCGGTCGCGGCCGACGCGAGCAGCGCGTCAATCTCTTCCTGCGACAGGATCTTGCTCACTGCTGTTTCTCCGGAATGCCAAGCGACGCGCGGAGCGCAGTGCGCAGGCGCGACAGCGCCAGCGAGCGGAGCTGGCAGACGCGCGACTCACCCACGCCAATGACCTCGCCGATTTCCGCCAGCGTCAGCTCCTGCTCGTAATAGAGCGCCAGGATGTGGCGCTCGCGCTCGGGCAGCTGCTCGATCGCGCGCGCCAGATGCTCGCGGAGCTCCTTGCGTTCCAGCTGCGCGACGGCGCCCTCGCCCGGATCGACGCACAGCTCGAGCAGCGACGTGCCATCGGGCGCGGGCGCCTCGAGCTGGCGCAGCGAGCCGATCTCCAGCGTGCGAAGCTGCGCGAGCGCCTTGTCGTACTCCTGCGGCGACAGGTCCATGGCGGCGGCGATCTCGGACTCTTCCGGCTCGCGGCCGAGCGTGTGACGCAGGTTGGCGACCGTCGAATCCATGTCGCGGCGCAGGCGGCGCAACGAGCGCGGCGCCCAGTCCAGCTCGCGGAGGGCATCGAGCATCGCGCCGTGCACACGGCGGCGGGCGAACGCGTCGAACGGCACGCCGAGCGTCGGCTTGTACCGGCCGGCCGCGTCGATCAGGCCGAGCACGCCGACGCTGATCAAATCGTTCATCTCGACCTGCGACGGCAGCCGCTGCGCGAGGCGCTGCGCCATCGACTTGACCAGCGGCACGTGGTCGATGACCAGCTGATCGCGGGCGTCGAGATTGGTGGCAGCCGTCTTCACGCGCACTGCGGTACCTCCGTGGCGATGGTCGTGGCGGCGCCCATCGTGAGGCGGCAGCCGCCGCGCGCGGGTCCCAGCCCCGCGATTCGGGATGCGAGGATGCGGAAGCAGCGGCTCGCCGGCGACTGCGGCAGGTGATCGACAATCGCGCGTTGCACCAGCACCGCGTCACGCACGTTGGGATCGTCGGCGACGAACCCGTAGTAGCGGAGCGAGCGGCCCAGGAAGCGGTTGGCCGCCGTGTCGATCTGCCGGAACGCCAGCCCCGCCTCGTCGCCGTCGCGCACGGCGTTGACGATGATGCCGATTTCCTTGTCGGGCGCCGTGCCCGACAGAATCTTCGCGGTCGCGTACGCGTCGACGACCGCCGACGGCTCGAGCGACGTGACGAGCAGCACGCGCTCGCCGAGCAGCGCCATCTCCACGACGTTGTCGGAGATGCCCGACGCGGTGTCAATCAAGAGAAAGTCCAGGCTCGATCGCAGGTGATCGAGCGCCGAGTGCAGGCGCCCGCGCTGTGCCGGCGTCAGCGCCGTCAGCGACCGGAGCCCCGAGCTCGCCGGGACGATCCGCACGCCGAGCGGTCCCGGCAGGACGATGTCGTCGAGCGACTTCTCGCCGGCGAGCAGGTGGCCGACATGGCACTCGGGCGTCAGGCCGAGCAGCACGTCGACGTTGCCCAGACCGAAATCCGCGTCGAGAATCCCGACGCGATACCCGAGCCGCGCCATCGCGACCGCCACATTCACGACGACGTTGGTCTTGCCGACGCCGCCCTTGCCGCTCGTGACCGCGAGTACGGTCGCCAGTTCCGGCTTGACTGGAAGTGCGCTCATGCCACCGCCCCTTCGCGCGCGTTCTCGCCCATCACCAACGCCGCCAGCATGGGCGGGGTTGCACGCTGCAGGTCCTCGGGCACGTTCTGGCCGGTCCCGAAATACGAAACCGGCAGCCCCTGGTCTCGAATGAGGCTCACGAGCGGGCCGAGTGATTCAACTTCGTCGAGCCTGGTGAGCACGAGCCGCGAGGGGCGCGCGTCCTCGAAGCGCTCGAACGCACGCCGCGCCGCGGCGACCGGGGTGCCGGCCGAGAGCACGAGGTGCGTACGCACGCCGGACCGTCCCGCGAGCACGCGGAACATCTCCCGCGAGATCTCGTCGTTGGGCGACCGGCCCGCGGTGTCGAGCAGGAGCGGCCGCCGCGCCCCGGCGAGCGCCGTATCGAGCTCCTCCGCGGAGCGGGCAATGGTGAACTGCGATCCGATGATGTCGGCGAACATGCGAAGCTGCTCGACGGCGCCCACCCGGAACCCGTCGGCCGCAAGCAGCCCGAGGCGCTTGCCGTGCCGCGCGCGCTCCTGCGCCGCAATCTTGGCGATCGTCGTTGTCTTGCCGACGCCCGGCGGCCCGACAAATACCTCGACCGGGGCGTAGGCTTCCTCGCCTGCGACGAGCGGCGCCAGCTCGGCGACGAGCGTCGCGCGCAGATCCCGGGCCGTCGCCCCCCGACGGCGGGTCGCCGGATGGGCGGCGGCGATTTCGCGGGCGAGCGCCGCGTCCATGCCGCCGGCCTCGAGCCGGGCCGCAATCTCGCTTCCGGCGCGCATCTCCGGCCGCCCGCCCGTCAAGGCGTGACGGTCTTCCGACAGCACGAAACGCTCCGTGGCGGCCGTAATCTCAATCTCCTTGGCCCCGAACAACCCCCGCACGCCGAGCGCCGTCACCGTCCGCGTGGACAGGACGAGGGCGTCCGGACCCAGGTCTTCGCGCACCGCTCGCAACGCTTCTTTCACCGTTTGGCGTCGATACCGCTTCAAATGCATGTCAGTCGAGGGTCGCTACCGGCACGACCTGGATATGCGCAGGAACCTCGTTATGGGAGAGCACGCCGAGATGCGGCAACACCCGGGCGAACAGGCGCCACAGGTGCGGCCGGAGCGCCGGAGAGCATAAGAGCACGGGTTGTGCCATCGCCTGCTCCAACGCTCGAGCAATCCGCGAGGCGATGTTCTGGGCCTGGCCGGGGTCGAGCGCCAGCACCGCGCCCTGGTCCGTCCGGACGAGCGAGGCCAGCAGTTTCTCCTCCAACGTCGGAGCCACACCAATCACCGGCAGCTCACCCTTATCCGTCTGGTACGGCCGGCAGATAGCCCGGCCGATCGAGCTGCGCACCGCCTCGGTGATGGCGTCCATGTCCTTGGTCACCGAGGCCGCGTCCGCAATCGCCTCGAGAATCGTCGTGAGATCGCGGACCGGGACGCGCTCGCGCAGCAGTTGTCTCAGGACCCGCTGGACTTCTCCGATCGACACCGTCTTCGGCACCAGCTCCTCGACCAGCTTCGGCGAGCTCTCGCTGACGAGATCGAGCATCTCCTTCACCTGCTGGCGGTTGAGGAGCTCAGGCAGGAAGTTGCGGATGATCTCCGACAGGTGCGTCGAGAGCGCCGTCGTCGCATCGACGACCGTGTAGCCCGCCGTTGTCGCCGCGTCGCGCTGCTCGATGCTGACCCAGATGGCGGGCAGGCCGAAGGCCGGCTCTCGCGTCTGCGTGCCGTCAAGCGGACGCGTGGCGGTCCCGGGGTTGATCGCGAGCAGCCGCTCGGCGTACAGCTCGCCGCGCGCGACCTCGACGCCCTTGACCAGAATGCTGTAGCCGCGGGGACCGAGCTGGAGGTTGTCGGCGATGCGCACCGGCGGCACCACGATGCCGGTTTCGGTCGCGATCTGTTTCCGGATGGCGCGCACGCGGCTGAGCAGCGTGCCGCCCTGCTTCTCGTCGACGATTCCGACGAGCGCGTATCCGACTTCCACGCTCAGAGGGTCGACGCCAATCGTCGGCTCAGGAGCGTCCGACGCTGCCGGCGGCGCGTCGGCGGTGTCGGCCGAATCGGTTGGCTGCGTGCGGACACTGTAGGCCACCGCGCCAAGAACCGCCGCGACAGTGAGAAATGCGAACTTCGGCAGCCCCGGAATCAGCGCGAGAAACGTGAGCACGCCCGCCGCGGCGGCCAACGGACGCGGCTTCGCGAGCAGCTGCGCGGCAACTTCCTCGCCGAGGTTCGATTCGGCGGCCGCGCGGGTCGTGATGAGACCGCCCGCCATCGAGACGAGAAGCGAGGGAATGGCCGTGACGAGGCCTTCGCCGACCGTCAGAATCGTGAAGGTGTGCGCGGCCGTCGCCAGGTCCATGCCGTTCTGCAGGACGCCGATGATGAGCCCCGCGACGATGTTGACGGCCGTGATGAGCACGGCAGCAAGCGCATCGCGCTGTGTGAAGCGGATGGCTCCGTCCATCGCGCCGTAGAAATCCGCCTCGCGGCGCACCCGCTCGCGCCGTTCGCGCGCCTGCTTCTCGTCGATGAGGCCGGCGTTCAGGTCCGCGTCGATCGCCATCTGCCGTCCGGGCATCGCGTCGAGGGTGAACCGCGCCGTCACTTCCGAAATACGGACCGCGCCGTGGTTGATGACGATGTACTGGATGGCGATCAGGACGAGGAAGATCACGACGCCGACGACGAAGTTGCCGCCGACGACGAACTGGCCGAACGCCATGATCACGTGCCCCGCCGCCTCGACGCCCTCGCTGCCATTGAGGAGCACGAGCCGGGTCGAGGCGACATTGAGCGACAGGCGGATGAGCGTCAGCAGCAGGAGGAGCGACGGAAACACCGAGAATTCGACCGGCTGTCGCACGTAGACCGACGTGAGCAGCAGCGTCACGGCCAGCCCGATGTCGACCGACAGGAGCAGGTCGAGGATGAGCGGCGGCAGCGGCACCACCATCAGCAGCACGACCATCATCACCGCCGTCGGCGCGAGGAGGTGGGTCGCTTTGGACTGTTTCACTATCGTCGACATAAAAACCCTGTAGGCCTCAGGAATCAGGCCTCAGGCCTCAGGGCTGTCCAAGGCCCCAGGCTTGACTGATGCCTGAGACAGCCCTGATTCCTGATTCCTGACGCCTGAGGCCTTCGAAGTTCACAGCATCAACTGCTTGATCCGGATCAGATACGCGAGCACTTCCGCAACCGCCGAGAACAGTTCGGCGGGAATCGTCTCGCCCACCTCGGCGGTCTTGTAGAGCATCTGCGCGAGCGGCTTGTTCTCGACGATGGGTATCCCGTGCTCGCGCGCCTCCTCACGGATTCTCAGCGCGAGGTGGTCCTGACCCTTTGCGAGCACGCGCGGGGCGGACATCGTCTCGCGCCGGTACGCGATCGCGACGGCAAAGTGCGTCGGGTTGGTGATGACGACCGTCGCCTTCGCGACGTCGGCGATCATCCGCCGTCGTGCCATCTCACGCTGAACCCGCCGCATCTTTCCCTTGACCTCGGCGTTGCCTTCGTTCGACTTCGCCTCGTCGAGCTTTTCCTGCCGCGTCATCTTGAGCTGCGACATCGTCCGGTAGTACTGCAGGCCGTAGTCGCCGAGCGCGAACAGCCCCAGGCCCCACGCCACCTGCCACAGAAGGCTCTCCGCGTGGTCCCACCCGAGCATCGCCGCGCCAACCGGACCGAGCCATGCCATCCGGATGCTGTCTTCCACGACCCCGTGAACGGCCTTCCAGGCGAGGAACGCGATCATCGAGACGGTCACGAGCGTCTTCGCCGTGTCCGCGCCGGTCTGCAGCATGCCGAACTTCTTGACGCCGTTGGCCGGGTTGAGCCGCGACCAGTTCAACTGCAGCGCGCCGGGTGAAAACGACCACCCGCCCTGAAAACCGTGCATCCCCACGCCGGCCGCCATCGTGGCGAGCGCAATCGGGGCGACGAGCGAGCCGAGCAGAAGCCCACCGGATACGATGAGCTGCGTCAGGTCACCGGCTGTCACCGTACGCAGCGGTGCGTCGCCGAAGTGCGCCAGGTCGCGCGAGAGCCGTGCGGTGAGGCCCACCATGAGCCGCGCGCCAAACCGCGCGAGCGCGATCGTCGCGGCCACCGAGGCGGCGGCGAGCGCCAGGTCGCGACTGCGTGCGATCTGACCGCGCTCGCGCGCTTCCTTCAGCTTTTTTGCTGTCGGTTTTTCTGTGCGCTCCTGCGACATCGCCGGTTACTTGAACGCTGCTGCGACGCGCAGCGACAGCTCGATCGCCCCGCCGAGCAGCGACGTCGTGACCGCCGGAATTGTCGGGACGAAAACCGCCAGCACGAAAAGTCCGATGACGATGCGGATCGGATACCCGATCACCATGAAACTGAGCGACGGCGCCGTCCGGGAGATGAGGCCGACGGCGAGCTCGACGATGAGCAACGTCACGACGATGGGCGCCGCGAGGCGCACGGCCACCGTGAACACGAGCGCGAGCATCTGCTGGACCCCGGTCAGAATCGACCCGTCGATGTGGCCGACGCCGATCGGAAGCCCTTGATAGGAGGCCGCCATCGCGCGCAGGAGCATGTGATGGCCGTTGATGGCGAGGAACGCGAGCGTCGCCAGCGAGCCGTACAGCATCGCGAGCATGTTGTTCCGCACGCCGCTCTGCGGATCGATGGTCGCGCCGTACGAGAAGCCAATCTGATGTCCGGTCAGATGGCCGGCGAATTCCGCTCCCGCGATGAGGGCCCGCACCGCGAACGCAAGCGCCAGACCGATCGACACCTCACGGAAGATCACGATCGTCAGCGCAACGTCGCCGAAATCGTCCGGCATGTGCGCCACGGGAATCACCGCCAGCGCCAGGAGCACCGTGAGCCCGATCTTCGTGGCGCTCGTCGCGTACATGCCACCCAGGCCGGGCGCCATGAACACCAGCGCACCCGGACGGATGAGCAGCACGGCGAAGCGGGCGATCGGCAGGAAATCGGTCACCGAATGTACTCGGGCAGCCTGCGAATCATGTCCGTGGAGAAACTGGAGAGCACGCGCAGCATCCACGGGAACGTCAGCGCGAACACGACGAAGATCGCCGCCGCGCGCGGAATGAAGGCCAGGACGTTGTCCTGGATCGACGTGACCGTCTGGAAGATGCTGACGAGCACGCCGGCAACCAGTCCGGCGATGAGCATCGGCAGGCTGACCATGATGGCCGTCTCGATCGCCTGCCGGACTACGCCAACGACCAATGCTTCGGGCATCTGACAGCTCCTAGATGAAGCTCCGCACGATCGACCCGACCACGAGGTTCCAGCCGTCGATCATCACGAAGAGCAATACCTTGAACGGCAGCGACACCATCGCGGGCGGCAGCTGCATCATGCCCATCGACAGCAGCGTCGTGGAGACGACGAGGTCGATGAGCAGGAACGGCACGAACAGGAAGAACCCCATTTGAAAGCCGGTCTTGAGCTCCGAGATGACGTACGCCGGAATGACCACCGTCATCGGCAGGTCCTCGGCGCTCTCCGGCTTCGGGGTCTTTCCGAGTTCCATGAACAGCCCGAGATCGGTTTCACGGGTCTGCTTGAGCATGAAGGTACGGAGCGGCGGCGCGGCGAGCGACATCGCCTCGCTCACCGTGATCGTGCCGGCCAGCGCGGGCTGCACCGCGGCCTTGTTCACCTGCTCGCCCACCGGCGCCATGATGAACATCGTGAGGAAGAGCGCCAGCCCGATGAGCACCTGGTTGGGCGGCATCTCCTGGGTGCCGAGCGCCTGCCGGAGAAAGTGAAAGATGATCGCGATCCGCGTGAACGACGTCATCGTCACGAGGATGGCCGGCAGGAACGAAATCAGGGTCATCAGCAGGACGACCTGAAGCGGAGCGGAGATCGATCCGATTCCGTTTACGTGGACGTCCACTGAGTTCGGCTGCGCGGCAAAAAGAGGGCCCGCGCCGACCGCCACCAGCACGGCGGTGATCGAAAGAATGCGGCGGATAGACTTCATGATCGTGCGTCGAGCTGCTGCTGGAACGAGGCGCTCGTCTGGAGCTCGGTCACGAGCGACACCTGGCCGGGGGTGAGGCCGAGCAGCAGCCGGCGGCCCTCAACGGCCACGATGACGAGCGATCGCCGCTCGCCGATCGGCACCGCCGTTTCCACGACAATGGGTCGGCCCTTCCCGCGCAGCCTGCCGAACGTCCCGCGCCGCGCGAACCACACGAGCGCGCCCAGCAGGGCGAGCACGATGGCGACCGACAGAAACTCGTTGAGTCCAATCATCCGTTTTGAGCCTCGGCACTTGGTGGTTGCAGAATCTCGGTCACGCGAATCGAGGTGCTGTCGTCCACGATGACGACCTCCCCCGACGCGATGGGCACGCCGTTGACCACGACCTGCAGGTCTTCGCCGGCCGACTGCTTCAGACGAATCACCGACAGGCGCTGCAGCCGCAGGCATTCGCGCACCGTCATGTGTCCCGTCCCGAGCACGACCTCGACCCGAAAGATGACGTCGTGCAGTCCGGGATACAGCGACGCGGGGTCAGAACTGGACGACGAACTCTGTGAAGAGGACATCAATGACCTTCATCTCGTGAAGCGCGTGCGTGGCGCGCTCCGCGATGGCCGTTTTCAGCTCCGCCTTGCCTTCCGGCGTGACCAGGTGGTCGGAGGTCTGTTGCGTCAGGAGCTCGAGGATCGCGGAGCGGACGCGCATGCGCCCGAGCTCGTTCTCCTCCATCTCCTTCGCGTGCTCCTTGTTGTCGACGACCAGGCGCATGGTCACACGCAGGAAGCGCGTGCCGCCGGGATCCGACAGGTTGACGACGAACGGGTCGAAGGCCACGATGCC
>DASYQV010000066.1:0-15882 GCA_036005125.1 Vicinamibacterales bacterium | reverse complement strand
CGACAGTGATCAGAACATGACCCTGAAGCCGAGCTGCAGCATCCGGGGCAGATAGGCGACGTTCAGGTTCTGCACCGGCTGTCCGTAAAGCGGGCTCGCCTCTGCCGCCACATAGTTTCCGTAGTTCACGTGATTGAAGATGTTGAACACCTCGAGCGACCCTTCCGCCTTCGCGCGCCCCGCGAGCGGGAACCGCCGCAGCAGACGGAGGTCCACACGCTGGACGGGCTTGCCGTACAAGCCGTCGCGCGGCACGATCGTGCCGTCTGGACGCAGGCGGCTGAAGGCGTTGCCGCTGTTGCGGAGGTCCGCGCCGTAATTGGTCGAGAACAGCTGGCCGGAGCCGTAAAGATACAGCCCGCTCAGCTGAAATTCGTACGGCAGGTCCCAGATGCCGTTGAATACCACGCGGTGCCGCTGATCCCCCTGGGCGAACGCCCAGTCGTTCCCGAGATCCGAGGCGACAGGGAACGTCACGTACGTGTTGCCGGACAGAGGGGGCGCCTGGTAGTCGCGGAAGCGCGACAGCGTGTATGTCGCCGAAGCCTGCCACCGCTGGCTGAACCGCTTCGACCAGGCCGCTTCGAGCGCATGGTAGTTTGACTGACCGTCCATCCGGTACTGACTCGTAATCCCGAGATACGGCCAGAGACGGCGGCTGATGTCGGTGAACGGATAGTTCGCGCCGGTGACCGGATCGAAGGTCAGATTCGTGTTCCCTGAGCTCTGCTCGCGGCGCCCGGCGTTCCAGACGTAGTCCGCCTGAAACGACATCGTCTCGCCCAGCTGGCGCTGAAACCCGAACGACGTCTGGTAGCTGAACGGCAGCCGCGCGTCGCTCGTGATGACGCTCCCCACCGTGTCATGAATGAGCGTCTGGGCCACCTCATATGTCGGGGGAGCGCCGTTGAACGGATTGGACGCGAAATCGGGCCGCCCATCGTTCTGCACGCCCACGACCGCCAGCTGAATGTTCGCCGGAATGTGGTGCGTCCATTGGTCCTTGACCCCGACGAAGTACTTGCCCCACCCGCCGCGCAGGACGGTTTGCTGGTCGGGAAGCGTATACGCAAACCCGAGGCGGGGCGCGACGTTCGTCCACTCGTTGGAGAACTTGTGGTGGAGCGGCGGGAAGTCGAACTGCTGGCCAGCCCAGTTGTGCGCGAGGTCCCATCGCAGGCCGAGATTCAACGTCAGCCGGGAATTGATGTTCCAGTTGTCTTGAACCCACCCGGCCGCTTCGACGGGAGTGTCCACCCAGCTGTACCCGCAGGCGTTGGTGACGGTCGAACAGGTCGGAAAGCTTTGCGTATACCGCACGGTGATCGGTGACAGCGGGGCCAGGTTCCAGGTCGAGGCATCGTTCCACACCGGAAAGAGCTGCTCGATGTTGGCGGGAATCGGCCCGCCATTGGCCTGGAGCACGCCGTAGCGGTTCGTCGTCCATTCCAGGAAGTTGTGGTTATAGAGAAAGTCCCCGCCAATCCTGACCTCGTGGCGGCCCGCACCCGAGACGCTCATCGTGAAGTCATCGCGCAGCGACCACGTGTGGCCGGTCAACCGCAAGGGCAACGCCGCAATCGTTCCGATTGTGTAACCCCGCAACAGGATGTTCGGCGCCGTCTCGAGACCGGGCCATGCCGTTTCATTTGAGTCGGCGACGAAGAAGCCGGTCCGGAATTCGTTGACCTTCGTGTTGCCGAAGGTCTGGGTGAACGCTGCAAAGAGCTGCTGGTTCGCATATTGATGGTCTTCCAGCCCTCGCGACGGGTGGAAGAGGACCGTATCGAACCGAACGGGGTCGATTGGCAGGTGATTCTTCCAGGCGTTTCCCCGCACCATCAGGCGCATGCTGGGGCTCAGCTGATCGTCGAAGCGGAGGCCCGCCTTGTGCTCCAGCCGCGTGACGGAGATATCGGGGATGTTGAATCGTGGAAAAGCGCTGCTGAAGAAAAACGTCTGCGGCTCGCGCTCGCCTTCGTAGTACCCGAACAGATGGATCCTGTCCTTGACCAGCGGGCCGCCGATGGTCCCGCCCATCTGCTGATTCGAGTACGGCAGCACGCGGTGGGCGACGAAATCGGCGGCGATCAACTTGTCGTGCCGGAAGTAGCCATACCCGGATCCGGACACGATGTTGGTCCCCGACTTGGTGACGGCGTTCACGACGATGCCCTGCGATCGTCCGTTCGTCGCGTCGAAGCGGCTGCTGAGGAACTGGAACTCGCCGATCGCGTCCCGCGCGATCTTCGGTTGACCGTATGTCGCCTGGGCAAAGCTGTATGTCACCTGCTGGCCGTCCACGATGAGCTGGAAGTAGCCCGGATCGCCGCGCTGCGACAGGCCGCCGCTGCCATTGGCCCCGCCGGTGGCCCCCCCGAGGCCCGTCGGGGTATCGCCCACGTCATTCGCCCGGCTGCCCGGCGCGAGCATCGTCAGCTGCATCCAGTTCCGGCCGTTGACCGGCAGCGCCTGCACCTGCCGCGCATCGACGTTGCCGCCCAGCTTCGATTGCGTAACGTCGAGCAGCGGCGCCTGGCCCGTCACGGTGACACTCTCGGTGACCGTCGCCAGCGTCATCTTCACGTTGAAGACGATGTTCTGGCCGACGAGCAGTTCCACGTTCTCGCGCGTCACGATCGTGAAGCCCGGCAACTCCGCGGTGACCTTGTAGACACCGGGCCGCATCGCGCCGATCCGATACGCGCCTGACGTATCAGAGACCGCGACGAACGTATTGCCGGTTGCCACGTGCAACGCGGTGACGGTGACGCCAGGCAGTGCCGCATCGGTTGCATCGGTCACGCTGCCAGAGAGAGCCGTGTCCTGAGCGCGGACCGTGCCAGCCAGCACCATGATCGCGACGAACATCGCATAGACGATCTGGTTCAGCTTCACTGACATCCTCCGTGGATTAGAAGGGGCGTTCCGCAGGAGAGACGATCGATCAGTTCCCCCGATGGAGATCGGGTCGAACCGTGATAGGGTCGGAGACGTTTCTGGCGGGCGAGCTTAGGCGGGGGGGACGCTCTCCGTCAACCGAAACCGGACTGTGGGGACTCGCGGGAGTGCAAATGCGGGTCTCCTCCGCACACAATTCTGTCCGGTCGAAATCAGAGCGGTCCAGGGGCGGCCCGATGGTGTTTGCCAGCTATCATCTTCCACCCGTGGTCCGCATTCCTTCGCTCTCGTCGTCACGGCCCTACACTTCGTTGTGCTCGGCCTGCGATCCCAGGCAGGCTTCGCCGCCGAGGATCTTTTCCTCCTCAAGCAGTTGACGTTATACGTCGAACGTGAGGTGAAACCGCGTCGCGCCGCCAACGCGAGTCGGCGGCGGCTACCATCGCGATGGAGCCGGCGCCGCGTGGCTCAAGAGGCACCGCGGCTCATCGCGGGCGTCGGGCCGACAACAATCGGCAACGCGCCCGCTTGAGTACCCGCGCAAGGCGACCGCTCGGCTCGAACAGAATTCGGCGCGGAACACGACAAAGTGCACCGCAACCGGCTGCGCGGGTGTAGCATGCTGCCGATCGTGACGGACAAAGGGAAGCCCGTCCAAGTCTGCCCGACCCAAACCCGTTACGTTTGGCGCGAAAGCGCCGGCGGTCACTGCATGGGCGGCACTGATTTCGGTCGCGTCGTGCTCGGCGGGCTCGAGACGGCGCGCCGGAGGCGTTCATGATCCTGAAGTGCGGGTTCGGACTGCTGTCGCTCGGCCTGGTCCTCGTGGCGTGCACCTCCCCACCGGCCGAGCCAAAGCCATCGCCCAAGCTGGTCGAGGGCATGTGGAGCGACCCGCCTGGTGCCATCGGCATCCTGTGCTTCTTCACATGTACGGACGTCGCCATCGAGCGTTTGAACGCCCTGCTCGACGATCCGGCCAACGACGCTCGCCCCTTTCCCGAGCTTCGCGCCGAGGCGGACAAGCATTCGCGGGAGACGTACCTTCGCCCTCGACTGACTGAAGCCGCGCTCAAGAACTATCCTCTCGACCCGGCAGACGATCCGGGCCTCCTGCGGTGTGAACCGTGGGGCCTGGCCCGTCAGATGTTTTCGCCCCACCAGATCGAAATACGTCGGCTCGGCGACGACCGGGTCGAACTGCGGTATGGCGAATGGAACGCACGTCGCACGGTCTACATGGACGGCCGGGGACGACAGGAGCGTGGGCAGCCCGGCCCGTTGGGAAACTCCGTGGGGCGTTGGGAGGGTGACACGCTGGTGGTCGAAACCACAGGTATCAGCGCGAACATCACGCCGTGGCGCTTCGAACACAGTGATGCGCTGCAAACGGTCGAGCGATTCACGCGCTCGGACGCTGGAGATACCTTGGTGTTGACAGCCACGTTGACCGATCCCTGGAGCCTGCGACAACCCCTGGTGATCAAGAAGATCTGGAAGTGGGCGCCCGATTCGAAGATCACACCGTACGAGGACTGCGAGCGCCCGGCCGCCGTCACGAGAGGAGTGAGCCCGCCATGAGAAGACTGCTGTGCACGTTGGTTGTGGCCGCCCCACTATTGGCTCTCTCCGTCGAACAGAGCGGAGCGCATCACTCCTTTTCAGCCGTCTACGATGAAAAGCAGGTCATCACGGTTGAGGGCGTCGTCACGCAGTTCAGATTCGTGAACCCACACGCAATGATGTCCCTGGACGTCAAGGACAAGTCCGGAAAAGTGGAAACGTGGACCGTGGAGTTCGCGGGCCGGCTGAATCTGATGGAAGGGGGCTGGACGGTTGAGACGGTCAAGCCTGGTGACCGCATCAAGGTTACCGGCAATCCGGCCCGCAAGAGCGATCGGCAGATAGCGTTCCGTCGGATCGTCAAGGCTGACGGGACCGAGCTCCTTCCAACGCAGGCCAGGCAGGTGAATGCCATCGAACAGGAGCGCCGCGAACGCGCGCGCCAGCGCAATCAGGGGAAGTAGCCACGCCAGCAGATCGCCCGTCCTCAGCCACCCTGCCGTCCACCGTTTGGACGGCAGGGCGGCTCGAACTCTCGGCCTCCGCGTGTCAGCCCGCCACCGCCACTTCCTGCGGTCGCAGGTGAGACCGCACGAGCCATTGTCTAAGGTCGGCCTCCCGGAAGGATGTACCGGCGAGCCCGATATGGCCGTCGGGGCGCAACAGGTAATACGAAGGACGAGCGATCGACGCAGCGGCAAGCGCGGCGTCGTTCTCCATATCTGACGGAATCGCGTGAACCTGCAGCAGGGCGCCAAGCCCAAGGCTTGCCGCGGACGGCGCAGGCTGCCCGATCACCAGCAGGTTGAAACGGGTGTCGTCGATCTTCTCGAACAGATCCTCGCGTGGACCCTGGGGATGGAACTTCAAGCGAAGCCAGGGGAAGCGATCGCCTGCGTGCGGGGCGTTCTCGGCCATGCTCCCGAGGTTCTCCGAGAGGGCGCTCTCGCGATAGCGAATACCAATCTGGGAAAGCGTCCGGAACGCCGCTTTCTGTACCCACCTGCGCCTCATCGCTACCGCGGCCAGACGCGGGAGTACGTGGGTGCGAAGCATCCCGGCAAACCAGTTCTCCGAGACGACGACCCTGAACGCGCGGTCGGTGGTCGCGAGCAGTTGCTGCGCGAATGGACGACGCTCAGCCTCGTAGCTGTCGAGCAGCGCCTGGTCCGCGCGATTTGAGAGGACCAGTGCCAGCTTCCACGCCAGGTTGTACGCGTCCTGAAGTCCCGTGTTCATGCCCTGTCCGCCCATCGGACTGTGGATGTGTGCGGCGTCGCCCGCCAGGAAGCAGCGGCGGTCGCGGAAGCGCTCGGTGCAGCGATGATGGATGCGGTACGTCGAGAACCAGTGACATGACGAAAAAGACAAGCCGGCTCCCCCGACATGGAGAAGCGCGGGAATCAGATCCTCGAAGGCCACGTCGTCTTTCCCAACCAGGTTTTTCGGCAGGATGCCGATCACGCGCCAGCGATTGGTCCCTTTCATGGGGAAATACAGGTGGAACCCACTGCGCCACAAGAAGACGTTCAACTCGTCGGCGACCATCGGACCGGTGGCTTCCGTGTCGGCCACGAAGAACGCGTGCTCGTAGGGGGCTCCCGGGAACGCGATGCCACTGAGCTCGCGCACGCTGCTGCGCGACCCATCGCAGCCCTCCCTCGACATGCTCACTGCCGGACCAGAGGCAAGGTCCGGACCAGTCTGTCGCATTCGATCGTTCGAGGCCAGCAGGCCGATTTCAGGCGCGCGCGATGCATCTTGTCTGACCGGCCGGCTTCGTCGCTGGGGTGAGCGTCAGCGCAGGATGTCCCGATTCGGTCCAACCTGTTCGCAAATGCGCAGGTTCGAGTCATCCTGCCGCGAGCGACTGCCTTTCGCTGAATCGTTTGCTCGCTGCGATTTCCCCACGTCCACTTGCCACATCCTGACGCTTGACGGTGTTTCGCGTCGGGCTGACAATCTGGGACTTCGCCTGACGCGGGTCCCTGTCTCTCGGGGAAATAGAAGGTGTCGTTCGACGGAGGAGGAGTCAACCAATGGGCGAGCTGTACGGCAAGAAGATCGTGATCACGGGGTCGACTGGCCAAGTCGCGAAGCCGGTGTCGCTCGCTTTGGCGCAACAGAACAAGGTCACCGCAATCGCGCGGTTCACCAACAAGACGGCTCGCGCCCACCTCGAAGCTGGCGGCGTGCGCTGCATCCCGATCGACCTCGCGTCGGGCGACCTGTCGGCGCTCGATCCCGACGCCGACTATGTCATCAACATGGCCGTAGCCAAGACCGGCTCGTTCGACGACGACCTGGCGGCCAACGTGGAAGGGCTGGGCTTCTTGATGCACCACTTCCGCTCCGCACAGGCGTTCCTGCATTGTTCGTCCACGGCCGTATACCAGCCGAACGGTCATCGCGCGTTCAGAGAGGACGACGAACTGGGCGACAACCACCGCGTAATGTCGTTCATCCCGACGTACTCGATCAACAAGATCGCAGCCGAAGCGATGGCCCGCTACGCGGCGCGCCAGTGGAATCTTCCGACAACGATTGCGCGGTTGAACGTTCCGTACGGCGACAACGGCGGTTGGCCCTGGATGCATCTCCAGCAGGTGCTCGCGGGACAGCCGGTCGCCGTGCACACCGACGAGCCCTCGGCCTACAACCCGATCCACGAGGACGACATCCTCCGCACCATCCCGGCGCTGCTGGCGGCCGCGTCGGTGCCGGCGACGATCGTGAACTGGGGCGGCAACGACGTGGTGTCGATCGAAGAGTGGTCGCGCTACATGGCTTCGCTTGTCGGCAGGGAGGCCATGTTCGTCAAGACCGATCAGACGCTCCAGTCGGTGACGATCGATCTCACGAAGCAACACGCGTTGATCGGCAGGACGCAGGTGCACTGGAAGGACGGGATGCGGCGCATGGTCGCGCACTTCCATCCCGAGATCGCGTTGCAGGGTTGACCGGCGCTGTCACCGGGCCGAGCGCGAATCGCCGCCTCGAGCATCAGCGGTGCATGGCTCGAGAGCTGATGTCGTGAGCTGCGTTCCCAGTCCCCGACGGCCGGACGGTTGGGTATACTGAGCTCACGATGGCTCGACGCGTGTTTGCGGTTGCGTTGGCGCTCGTTGTCGTCGGCACACCAGTGGCGGGCGACCTCTGTCAGGTGTCCTGCGCCGAACATGCCTTGCACCCGACGACCACCGCGTTGCACCATCACCATTCCGCCGACACGGCAGCCGCGCCTTCGAATCACCGTCACCATCATCCCGACGCTGAATCGGTAAAGCGATCGACGAGCGCAACCATCGATGCGGCAGCCCACTCGTGCCGCGACCTGAAGGCACTCGTTGGCGAATCGCGTATCGTCGTGCGGGCCGATCTCGCGAGAGCGGTGAGTACGTCGCCTGGCGTGGCAGTTCCGCGCGTTGACGTGTCGGCTTGGAGCGACGTTGCCAGCCGGCACGGACCTTCCCTTGGCGTCCGTTCGATAGCACCACTCCGAATCTAGGGGCCTCTCCGCGTTCCTCGTGGTCGTTGTTCGGGAGAGGTCTATGTATACCCGTATCGTTGTGTCACGATTGGTTCGCATCGTTCTCCTCGCATCCATCGGTGGATCAGGCGCCGATGCCGCGGCGCAGACACCGGCATCCCGGGCACAGGAGCCACATCAGCACGCCGGTGTGACACCCGAGCCACAAGACGCTGGCCATGACATGCAGATATCGCGCGAGGGGTCGGGCACAGCCTGGCAGCCCGACACGACACCGATGTATGCGATCCACTGGCAGCGCGGCCCATGGCAACTCATGGCGCACGAGAACGTCTTCCTCCAGTTTCTTCATGAATCCGGCAACCGCGGCGATGACCGTTTCGGGAGCACCAACTGGGTCATGGGCATGGCACACCGAGAGGCCGGCAAGGGTCACGTGATGGTCAACGGTATGTTCAGCGCGGAACCCTGGACCGTTGGCGCGTGCGGGTATCCCGATCTGCTCGCGAGCGGCGAACGGTGCAACGGCCAGAGGATTCACGATCGACAGCACCCACACGATCTCTGGATGGAGCTCTCGGCGGCCTATGATGCGCCGCTGAAGGGCTCGCTGCACTGGCAGGTCTATGGCGCTCCAGTCGGCGAACCAGCCCTCGGCCCCGTCGCGTATCCGCACCGTGTGTCGGCTCTGCCCAATCCACTCGCACCAATCACTCATCACTGGCTCGACTCGACGCACATCACGTTTGGCGTTGTGACCGGCGGTCTGTACGGTCACCGGTGGAAGGCCGAGGCCTCCGCCTTCAACGGGCGGGAACCGGATGAGAAGCGTGCGGATTTCGATTTCGGCGCGCTCGATTCCGTGGCCGGACGCGTCTGGTTTCTGCCGACATCAAAGCTGGCGATTCAGGTCTCGGCCGGAAAACTGACCGAAGCAGAGGCGTCGGAAGATGGCGGACCACGGATCGACGTGACGCGCGCAACGGCATCGGCAACCCTTCATAGCACCTTTCGCGGGGACAGTATCTGGGCCACCACGGTGGCATGGGGGCGCAACGAGGAATCGCGGCATGGCTCGAATGGTTTGCTCTTCGAGACCAATCTTACGTTCCACGATCGCGACACGTGGTTCGGCAGGTTTGAAATCGTCAGTAAGACGGCACACGATCTCGCGCTCTCGGAATCCAGGGAGGCGTTTACGGTTGCGAAGCTGCAAGGCGGTTATACGCGTTACCTGCCGGCGTGGAATGGCTTCAAGCCGGGTGTCGGCGCCACGGTGTCGGCCGGATTCGTGCCAGACGGCCTGAAGGCTGCGTATGGAAGCCGGGCGAACGCGGGATTCGGTGTGTTCGTGACGCTACGTCCGGCCGCGATGATGATGCATGCCGGACACCCTGCGGAGGCGCCGACTGTGGATCATTCCCAACACCAGGCGGCAACCCCGAAGGGGCAACCGCGCTGACCCGTCTCACCGCGACAGTGAGCCCGGTGCGTTGGGGATCGCGAACGGCGGAGAGCATCGCAGGTGACCCTAACGAGAGGGCCGAGAGAGCAACGCCTGGAAGTCAGCAGTTGCCCTCCTGATGACGCGCGATTCGCCCGAAACGAGATAGCAGACCGCGATGTGCTGCGCTGTCGCCCAGCGCAGGCCATCGGCCGGACCCATGACATACAACGCGGTCGACAGCGTATCTGCGACGAGTGCGCTCTCGTGCCACACCGTGACCGACCCGTTGAAGGTGGCAGGCCTGCCGGTGCGCGGATCGAGGTGGTGAGCGATGCGTCGGCCGCGAACCATGAGGTCCCGTTCAGAGCCTGCGCTCGTGGAAATCGATCCGGACCGAAGCCAGAGGCTGAGCGCCTCTTCCTCACGCATGTGAGGGTGCGCGAGTGAGACGGCCCATGCGGGCTCTCCGGGAGGCAGGCCGTTGACGGCAATCTGACCTCCGAAGTCGATCAACCAGGGCGTATCCGGCACGGCGCGGCGGACGCGGTCGATCGCATCCCCCTTTCCCCACGCGCCAACGTCGATTCTCACATCGGCGCGCCGGGTGAGCGTGCACCTCGCTCTGTCGAAATGGAGCAGGCGCATCCCACTGGCGCGCCTCGCCTCGTGGAGCACGGCCGAAGATGGCAGCCGCCCTCCATCATGAATGCCCCATGCGTCGGTCAATGCGCCGATCGCTGGATCGAACGTCCCGCCTGATGTGTGATACCACCGGAACAACTCGGCGAACGACGCGCACAGATTCGTGCTGGCGTGCCAGGGCTCGCCGACAGGCTGACGGTTCAACGAGCTGATCGCGCTGTGGTCGCGCCAGGTGCTCAGCTCGTCTTCCGTGGCCTCGAGCACCCCCAGCGCACGATCCAGCGCCGCGAGCCCCTCCGCTCGACCAGCGCTGTACGCCTGGAGCCGCGCGCGGGTTCCCATCAGGTAGACGTCGCGTTCGACTCTCTCGAGGGACCCGGTAGCAGCGCCGACGATGGAGAGGGCGAGGAAGGCCGCGGCGAGCGCAGCGGCGCCGCTCACGCCACCTCGCGTGCCTGCAGCACGCTGCGCGCCCGCGTGATCTTCAGGCTGATCAGCAGGTGCGTCACATATACCGCGCCGAACACCAGACCGCTCGCGACATGCACAACAACGACCGCCGCGAGCCATGCTTCGCTGGTAATCACCTGGAGGGCGTAACCGGAGACGCCCATCGTTCCGAAGGTCGCGAGCGATATCAATCCGGTGCGTCGATTTGGCGGTCGGCTGTTCCCGAGCTTCCTGACGATGTGGGAATTGAAGACGATCCCGAACATGAGGATCAGGGCCGGCGACGCCAGCACGTGCAGGTTGAACACCGCGGGTTGCCATGGATGATTGACGACTGCCGTCGGGTCGGAGTTCTCGACGAAGTACTTCATCCACAGATACGCGATGCCGCTGACGCCGACGATCAGCGACAGAACCCCGAACGACCACCGCTCCCACGTTTTCACTGGTGACTCCCCGTGTGTGTTGCCTGCACGACCTGATCGATCGCGAGGACGCGACGGACCGCATTGTTCGTCGCCCTGGCTGTCAGCGTTGCGCCCGCCATCGGCCTGATCGCGCGGTTGAGCGCGAGGTCCGGCGTGAGCGTCCTGTCCGTGTACTGGCGCAGCCAGGCATCGGACGCATGGAATTCCGCCGGCTCGAGGAACGCCACGACCTCGACACGCTTCACGCGGCCGTCCGGGCCCAGCATGACGAGCAGGCTCTCTTTCTTTGTCCGCACCGTATGCGTGTCCATGTAGGCGCGCCCGACGACTTGACCGTCCCTGGTCGCGAGGTACCGCACGACAAATGCCGAGCCCACTTCGGCGCCGGACGCCTCGGCGGCGAGCTTCTGCTGCACGGGCGTCAGGAACAGCTGCTCCGTTCGAATGGAAGCCCCGGGGTATGCGGACGCAAGCGCCTCGTCACGACTGATCGTCTGCGCGTCGACAGCGCCAGGACTCAGCAGGAGAATCACGCACGTCCACAGAGCTCGGGGCAGCGTCACGTCAGAACGCGTACCCGAGGTTCACGTTGAACTGGTTCCGACCGGTCCCGGCCGCGTTGGTCACCCACTGGTAATCCATCTTGATCACGACGGTGAAGATCGGCTTGAGCTCGACACCGAACGTCGTGAAGCGGCCGTCCAGCGACGGATCGCGCGTGAACCCCACGGGCACGCGGTTCTGCGTGTCGACCCGTTCCACGCGCACGAACGGCATGAGGGACAACGTCGTCGGCATCTGCGAGAGGACGTTGTAGCCGATCTGAAAATAGCCGCCGCGCATGCGCTCCCCGACGGGTTGATTCAGAGCTCTGCCGAGCGCGAGATTCAATGCGCCCGCATCATCGATGGAGGCCTGCGCAAACATCCCGCGCACGTCGAATCCCCGAATCTGCGCCTGTCCGTGCACCTCCGCGATCGTCGTGCCTACGTCAACCGATGCTCCGCCGCTCTCGATCGCCCCCTGACCCGAATTCCCTCGATACAGCCCGACGCCGGCGAAGACGCCGGGAACCGGTGTCGCGTCGACGCGTCCTGCGAACGCAACATCCTCGGCCGCCGCTTCGGCCCCGCCCTGCCGGCCGTCACGGATGCCGGAGGACGTGAAGCCCTCGGCCTTCAGCCCGTTGACCACATACGCGCGGAAGTTGAGCATGCCGAAGTTGCCGAGGACCCCGGCCCCGTTCTCGTGCCAGGTCGAGGGAAGGATTCGGCGCTCGGTCTCAGGGCGCTTCGCGCCGAGGAACACCGTCGGCTCGTGAAACTCGTTCGTGAGCCCGAGCGGCAGCAGCAGCATCCCCCCGCGGAGGGTGACGTGCTTGTTGACCAGGTAATCGAGGTACGCGAACTCCACCCCGATTTCCTCGCCGCCGTGTTCGTACTCGATCTCCGAGTTGAACAGGAACTTGTCGTTAAACCGGTAGCCGGCGTACAGGACCGCGCGCAGGAAATCGAGCTGGGTTCGCGGTCGACCGCCACCGACGCCAGCCTCATTTTCATTGGCGAACTTTTCGAGGAGCATCTCACCGTAGCCGGCCAACGACACGCCCTCGGTCCTCCTGCGGTAGGTCGCCGCTGCGGACGGCGACACGCCGAGACCGCGCCGCTCCCGATCGGTCAACTCGACTGTCTGGGGTTCGCCGCTGCGCAGCTTCTCGACCTCCGCGGCGAGGATCTCCAGACGCCGCTGAAGCTCCTCCACCTGTGGCTGTGATGCCTGTGGCGAAGCCGCGGGAGCCGCCGCGGCATCGCCGGCGGTCGCAGTCTGCTCGGATGAACCCTTCGTTTTCCCACTGTCATTGGCCCCGAACGCGGCATCACTCAGGCCGACGACGAGCAACAGAACGGCAAGAATCCGAGCGATTTCATGGTTGTGCGCGGCAAGCATGCAGCTCTCCCGAGAAAAGCTGACGAGTTGGCGGCCGCGCCTTACACATGGAGTGCGTGTAGAATGCGAAAGCCGAACGCGTCACGCGAGTGGCGAGGTCTCCCGGACCTGGTTCGGTTACCCTGCCGGGTGTGACAGCACCCGGCAGGGCTCTATCGGTTACGGGCTTTTCTTAAGACTGAGTCTCAGTTTCAAAGGAGTTTAAATCCGACCTTTCTGGTCGTCAAGAAAATTCCCACCGGAAAATCCGCGCGGCCCCTTTGTCGTCCGGACGGCCGCTTGAGGATCGGCGCCAGCCGAACCTTCGAGTTGAACGCTGTCGAACGAGCCGCTCCAACAGAAACCACTCGTACTCAGGAGACGACAGGGACGATGCCTACGTACTTTGCCCGCGGACGAATGAGCTGACCTGTCGCGTATTGCTCGATCGCGTGTCCAATCCAACCCGTCGTCCGCCCGATCGCAAACAGGATCAGCGGTGAGCCGAACGGCAGACGCAGGACCCGCGCGAGGGCGGCCAGCGCGAAGTCGACGTTCGGCTTCTCGCGAGTCGCAGATGTCGCCGCATCGGCTACCGCCATCACGAACGCGAGCTCGGCGGACCTGGCATACCGATCGTGCAGCAGCTCGAGCAGCGCGCGGGCGCGAGGATCACCCTCGCGGTACAGCGGATGCCCGAAGCCCTCCATCGGCTCTCCGCGCCGCAACCGCTCGCCGACGGCATTCCCCAGTGATCGCGCGGGGCGCATCGCCGCCAACATCGACTCGACACGCGCACTGGCACCGCCATGCCTCGTCCCCTCGAGCGCCGCGAGGCCCGCCATCACCACCGCGTATGGATGCGATCCCGCCGAAGCGACGCAACGGGCCGTGAAGGACGACACGTTCAGTTCATGATCGGCGCACAGAATCAGCGCGCTCCGTATGACATCTGCGTTCCGTGCGCCCAGGTTCCAGGCCCTTGCCAGCACTTCGTCGATTGTCCGCCCGCCCCCGCGCGAACCGGTGGCCGCCCTCGTCAGGAGTTGAAGAATCTGCCAACCCGTGAGCGCCACGCTCGAACTCCGCAGGTCAAATGCCAGCGTGTCGTGTGCTGAGGCCGCGGCGAGCATCGATTGCGCGCGAGCGATGAATGCCAGATTCTTGTTCTCGGCCACGACGACTCGCGGTGCCACCGCCGCGAAATCCGTCTCGAATCGTCCCGTCCAGATTAATGATGCAACCTCCGCAACGGAGCGGGAGCGGGAGAGCGTCACGGCGTCGTGACCCCGGTAGTACAGTCGGTTGCCATCGATGAGCGTTATCGATGACTCCATAATCGGCATGCCCCACTGAAGCGCGCGAGCCGTCGCCTTGTCGGGATCTCGACGCTCCTCGGTTCGGCGCCGCAGTCGTTCTACGTCATCGCGTGCATACTGGCGTTCACGCGCCGCACCGGGCTGCGACTGCGATCTGATGAATCCGCGGCTGACGTACGCGTAGAGCGTGGCCCGGCTCACGCGGAGCATTCGAGCCGCGTCTGCTGCGCTCATCCACGAGTGCGGGGTCTTCATATTGATTCACGAATCAACATTGACAGCATCATACACAGAAGATACGGTGGCCGTATGGTCAACAGCGGCCTGGAAGGCGTAATCGCGGCGACAACGCGTCTGAGTCATGTCGACGGCGAGCGGGGAGAGTTGGTCATCGGAGGCTTTCCGGTCGGCGAGCTCGCCGCACATGCGACATTCGAGGAGACGACCTGGCTGCTCTGGCACGGCGATCTTCCGGCTCCCCGGCAGCTCGAGGCTTTCAGTGCCCGACTGGCCGCCGAGCGGACGTTGGCGCCCGCGACCGTCGCCCTGCTCGGTGAATGCGCGCGACGCGGCGTCGAGCCGATGGACGCCCTTCGTATGTCAGCCGGGACGCTGTCACTGGCTTCCGATGAAGCCACCGGAATCGTGGCGCGATTTCCGACCATCGTCTCGACGTTGTGGCGGCTGCGCCACGATCTGGAGCCACTTGCACCGCGACCCGATCTGGGCCACGCAGCAAACTTTCTGTACATGCTGAGCGGCGAGGAGCCCGTTGCCGATCGGGTTCGGGGGCTCGAAACGTATCTCAATACGGTGATCGACCACGGGCTCAACGCCTCCACCTTCACCGCGCGCGTGATAACGTCGACGGGCTCTGACCTCGTCTCCGCCGTCGTCGGGGCTCTCGGCGCATTGAAGGGACCGTTGCACGGCGGAGCGCCCGGTCCGGCTCTCGACATGGTGTTCGAGATTGGCCACCCGGCGCGCGCCGAGGCGATCCTGCGCAAGAAGATGGAAGCCGGCGAGAAGCTCATGGGGTTCGGTCATCGCGTCTACAAGGTCCGCGACCCTCGCGCCGATGTTCTCGCGGAGGCCGCCGAACGGATGTACACGCGCGCGGGCGACATGTCGCTGTATGGACTCGCGCGATCAGTCGAGGCAAACGCGCTGCGTCTGCTCGAGGAGTACAAGCCGGGCCGCCGCCTGCAGACGAATGTCGAGTTCTACACCGCGCTGCTCCTTCACGGTCTGGGATTCGATGTGTCGTTGTTCACTCCGACGTTTGCGATGAGCCGGGTGAGCGGATGGATTGCTCACGCCTTTGAACAGCGCGAACTGAACCGCATCATCCGTCCACAATCGGAGTACTCGGGACCGCGGGACCGTCGCTGGATTCCTCTGTCAGACCGGACCAATGAAGGAGCAGAGCCAGGCGGGCGCACCCGCTGAACCGGTGACGATTTAGCGATGGCGTACGCGGAGTGCTGCGAGGATACCGGCACGGGGAAGCAGCTATCGCGGAACAGGGAGCGAGCAAACGATCGAGATGAGGACGGAATCAGAACGTTCGGCGCATGAAATAGGCGCTGACGGCGCTGATGACACCCACGACGAAGACATAGGACGCCACCAACCATGGCTTCCCGCCGCCGTACTGCAGCAGAAAGGTGGCAATCAGCGGCGTAATCGAGCTCGAAACGATACCCGACACCTGAT
>DASYQV010000065.1:0-3599 GCA_036005125.1 Vicinamibacterales bacterium | reverse complement strand
TCACTGCGCGATCAGCAGGGAAACTACTACGAGGCCTGCGGGCGGGTGCTCGACCTCTACGGGTCGTCGCTGGCCGCGCCACTTCGCGCGCGAGCAACCCGGCTCTGGAAGCATCAGAACAACGTATGGGCGCAGACCGAGGCCAGTCACTACGTTCGAAACAACACGGCCAGTCCTCGGACGGCCAGTTCAGACACCGCGGCCTCGTCTGCGGCTTTCGCGGTGAATCAGCTTGCCGCCGCATTCGATCTGGCATTCGCGCCACGGCTGCTGGGCCACGAGCTCGTCGATGTTCTCGCAGTGCTCGGGTGTACGGCGCGTGCGGAGGTTGTCCTCGCGCCTCCAGGGCAGAAGTCGACTTCGTTGGGGGAAACCGAGCACAGCCTCACCATTCCGCTGGGGGTCGATCGCGACGCCGCGATTGCCCTTCGTTGTACGCCCACCGACGACCTTATTCAAAATGTTCTGCTGGCGGATGTCGTGCGGATCGCGCAGGCCGCTGTCAGCCTCGAGACCGCGCGCAGGGAGGAGGCCAGCCGCGCCGCGTTGTGGCCGGAAGGATCGACCGAGCAGAACGGCGAGGGTATATTCGTCTCGCAAGAAACACTCGCCGCGCTGTCGATGGCCCGGCGCATCGCCGGTCCAAACATAACTGTCCTCATCACCGGCGAGACAGGCACCGGCAAGGAGATCCTCGCACGCGTGATTCATGCGGCGTCGCCGCGCGCTCACGCGACCTTTCTGCCGTTCAACTGCGCCGCCTGTCCGAAGGACATGGTCGATGCCCAGCTGTTCGGCCACCGCCGCGGCGCCTTTACCGGCGCGGTCGAGCACGCCTCCGGCGTCATCCGCGCGGCGGCCGGCGGCACCTTGTTCTTCGATGAGATTGGCGAGACTCCGCTCGAGGTGCAGCCGAAGCTGCTGCGGTTTCTCGAGTCGGGCGACATCCATCCCATCGGCGAGCCTCACCCGATCCACGTGGACGTCCGCGTCATTGCCGCCACCAACGCCGACCTCGATGCCCAGGTCGCGGCCGGCCGGTTCCGTGACGACCTGTTCTACCGGCTCAACATCGTCCGTCTGCACCTGCCGCCGCTGCGCGAACGCCGCGTCGAGATCCCGGTCTTCGCCCAGCACTACCTCACCCGCTACGCCCGCGAGCTGGACAAAGGCGATCTGCGACTCGCCGAAGAGACCATCGAATACCTGCTGCTCTACAAATGGCCCGGCAACGTGCGGCAATTGGCAAACGAGATCCGTCGGATGGTGGCCCTGGCCGAACGAGACGCCGTGCTGATGCCCGAACACCTCTCCGCCGACATCGTCGCTTCACGGCGGACGGTGCCGGCATCCGAGCGCACACTCGACCCGACCGAGGTCGTCGTCCGCCTCGATCAACCGATGGCCGCTGCCATGCGACACCTCGAAAGCGCCATGCTCCAGTACGCGCTGAAAGCATCCGGCGGCCACATGGAGGCCGCGGCCAAGCGGCTCGGGCTGTCCCGGAAAGGCCTGTACCTGAAGCGCCAGCGATTCGGTCTGGAACCGGCCGCGCCGCCCATCAGGCCGGCCTGAGCGGCGCGTCAGCCGGTCCGGCGATCGGCCAGACGCAGCGTGCGACCCGTCAGCGCCCGCCGTAGTACGACGGGAGGGGCATGTCCCGCATCGTCCGGAGACCCGGCGCGGCGGCAATCACCTTCGGAATGGAATTCACCGTGATCGACGCCGTGGCGACATCGCCATGGATGCCCCCGGAGACCTTCGAATAGATACGCGGCGCCCCTTCGATCAGCACCGAATCGTACGGTTCGGGTGCGCCGAGATATGCCTCCATGTGGAGACGGATAACGGGCTTTCCCTGCATGTAGCCCATGCCGTCCTGCACGATGCCGCAGACGTAACCCGGATCGACGGCAAGCAGCTCGCCCTCGATCGTCCGATCCGCGATCTTCGGATCGATTTCGTCCGTGATCCGTTCGAGCTTCCAACCCAGCGCGTCTCCAATCATCTGAACCGATTCGGTCAGCCCGACGTGACGGACGCTGCCATCGTCAACCTGAGTCTGGAACTGATCGGGCGTCAAGCCGACTCCGATCTTCTGCTGGAATGGCAGCCGGCGGACGGCCGCATCCTGCACACGATGCACTTCGACCCCGTCGACGCGCTCGCACACGCCGGTGAGCATGATCGGCAACGCATCCATCGTAAAGCCGGGATTGACGCCGGTGCCGAGCACCGCGACCTTGGCCTTCCGCGCCGCCTGGTCCAATCGCTGGGCCGCGCGACGGTTGTAGGACGCCGGGTACGCCAACTCCTCGGTCGTCGAGACGATCGGCACCTTGAATTTGAGCACCTGCTCGAACTGCGGCAGCACGTCGCTCAGAGACGAGCTGGTGCACAGGACGGCAACATCCGGCTTGGACGCCCTGATCGTCTTCGCGATGTCGGGCGTGACCTTCACGCGGAGCCGGCGGTCGAGCCCCACCACCTGGCCGACATCCCGTCCGATCTTGTCGCGATCGATGTCGACAGCAGCCACGAGCTTGAGTCCTCGGCGGCTGGCAACCTGCCGCGCCACGGCGGCACCAATCGGGCCGAGCCCGACCTGCATAACGCGAATCGTCATCTGGATTTCTCCGATGTGGTGCCGATGAGGAAAGATGCTGGTGCGGCTCCGTGTGCACCGGACCTGCGCGATTATAATCCGCGCGACGCGCATATTTCCCGAACGCTGCCCATGGCTGCTGGCCGGCGGGCCGTGCAGCCGCGCACGGGCCGGTGACTTCTGAACCCGGCATCCCGAGGACCGTAGTAGAACACACACTAGTTTCGCCGCTTATCCAGGCCCAGACCGTCAGCGGCGTCAGCAAGGAAGGCCGTGTCATGCACGAGTTCGAAAACGTGGCCAACGTCGATTTCCGACGACTGTCGGCCGGCGCCGTCCTGAATGCGAGCGACGTCGTCGCCGCGGCATTACGCACTCTCGGACGACGACCGAGCATCGTGGTGGATTCTCCAACAAGATGAAGGCCCTTTCGCCCAGACTGATTCCACGACGGACTGCGGCCGATGTCTTTGGGCAATTCGTTCGCACGACCGGACAGAACGTTCGAGCGGGCTAATCTCGCGCACAAAATTTTTGGTGGCAGCAAACCGACTGGAGTATGCCCAAGCTCACTCGCGGAGCTGCACGCCGCACTGTGGACAGAACTTCGGGTTCCACCCACGACCGAGGTATCGATTACAGGCGGGGCACCGCCAGTTGACGAATGAGAAGATCAGCCCGGTGGCGACCACGATAGCCAGCACCGGTGCCCACAACACGACGGGCAGTCCGTACACTGAGCCGGCGCCCGGTTCGTTGCCGAGAATGGCCGCCACGATGACGATCATGACCGGGACGCCCACCACGAGCTGATGTCGGCGGCGTCGGGCAAACCTCGTCCTGACGAGTTCCTTCTGCGGTTCCGTGTACTCCACAGCTGACTCCGAGGACTGATGAATATGTGTGGCTCATGTCTAGCATGGACCTCTGATACGTGGGGCGCAAGCGCTGCGGGACAGCGTGAATTTCAGACGAACCAGGCGCCGGCCGAAAG
>DASYQV010000064.1:0-5884 GCA_036005125.1 Vicinamibacterales bacterium | reverse complement strand
CAGCTTGCCGTGTCGGAGGAAGACGGGCGCTTCCTGCGCGTGCTCGTGGCCGCGCGCGGCGCGAAGTCGGTGCTCGAGATCGGCGGCGCGAGCGGCTACAGCGCAATCTGGCTCGGTCTCGGCGCGCGCGAGAGCGGCGGCCACGTGGTCACGATTGAGTACGATCCGCAGCGGGCGCGCGAGGCGGCAGCCAATGTGAAGACTGCGGGCCTCGGCGACGTGGTGCGGGTCCTCCGTGGCGACGCGTTCACCGAGATTCCGAAGCTCGAGGGCGTCTTCGATGTCGTATTCCTCGATGCGTGGAAGCGCGACTACAAGCGCTTCTTCGACCTCGTCTATCCGCGGATGGCTCCCGGCGGTGTGCTCGTGGCGCACAATGCGAGAAACAAAGCGGACGAGATGAAGCCATTCCTCGACACCATCCACGCGCACCCGGGTCTCTTCACGACGATCGTCTCGCCATCGGGTGAAGGAATGTCGCTGTCGTACAAGACACGATGAAACCCGTCCATGTCATCGGCGTTCCGCTCGACCTCGGCGGCGGACGCCGCGGTGTGGACATGGGGCCGTCGGCCTTCCGTATTGCCGGCCTCGGCGATCAACTCGCGTCGCTCGGTTTTACCGTCGTCGACAAGGGCGATCTTCCCGCCCCGATCCCGGAAACGAAGCGGCCCGCGGACATGAAGAAGAAATACGTCCGTGATATTGCCAAGGTCTGCCAGCGGCTGTACGACGTCAGCCTGAAGTCGCTCGAGGAAGGCGCACTGCCGCTGGTGCTCGGCGGCGATCACAGCCTGGCCGCGGGTTCGGTTGCGGCGAGCGCCGCCTGGGTCCGGCGCACTCAGCAGAAGCCGGTCGGCCTGATATGGGTCGACGCGCACGGCGACATGAACACCCCGGCCACGACGTCGAGCGGTAACGTGCACGGGATGCCGCTTGCCGCGCTCCTCGGTCACGAGCCGGCCGAGCTCGCGTCCATCGGATTCTCTCCAAGCGTCCTGCCCCAGCACACGGTGCTCGTCGGCGTCCGCAATCTCGACGAGCAGGAGAAAGCGCAGATCCGCAAGTCCAGCGTGCACGTGTTCACGATGAAGGACATCGATCGCGACGGCATCGCGAAGATCGCCGAGCGCGCGATCGAGCTCGCCAGCCAGGAGACCGGCGGCATCCATGTGTCGTTCGATCTCGACGTCTGCGATCCGTCCTTTGCGCCGGGCGTCGGCACGCCGGTCAAGGGCGGCTTCGACTACCGCGAGGCGCACATGATCATGGAGATGGTTGCCGACTCACGGCGGCTCGTGGCGCTCGATCTGGTCGAGGTCAATCCGACGCTGGACATCCGCAACACGACGGCGGAATTCGCCACCGAGCTGGCGCTGTCTGCGCTGGGGAAGAACATCCTGTAGCCTGTCTTTCGTAAGCCGCATGTTTCGGAAATTCGCGGGTACTTGAGATTCCTCTGATTCAACTGGGCCGGGTCTGAAGACCCGGCCTACGTACGTCTGTGGACGTACGCAGATATGCGATGGCACTACCGTGATGCCGCGTTGCTCTGGCTCTTTCCGCCGGCCTACGCCGTGCACGTTGTCGAAGAGCTCGTCGCGGGCGAAGGCTTCCCCGTCTGGGTCGCTCGAATTGTCGGCTCACCCCTCCCGCTCCGTGGATTCCTCCTGCTGAATTTCGTCGGAATGGTCCTGCTACTTGCCGCGGTCCGGCGCGCCATCCGCGACGAGCGCAGTGGATGGCTGGCAATCGCTGTCGGAACGATTGCGGCGGTGAACGGAATTGCTCACGTCCTTGGAACGCTCATCACTGGTCGTTACTCGCCCGGCCTCATCTCCGGGGTCGTGCTCTATGTGCCGCTTGGCGCTCTGACGCTGCTCAGAGCGGCGTCTCAAGCCGATCCGGGCACCGTGACGCGAGGCGTCTGCGCAGGAGTCACCATTCACGTCGCCGTGTTCGTCAGTGCTTTTCTGCTATCGCGGGCGTGAGCCCAAGTTCTCGACAGACTCATCCGGATCGGGAATCGCCGTTGCATAGCAAGAATTGATCGGTGGCTCGAACCGTTCTGTTTTTGTCTCCGGGAACGCCTCAACGGCGTTCCTTCGTTGTTTCGCGGAACGCCTCAACGGCGTTCCTTCGTTGTCTACCGGAACGCCTCCGGCGTTCCTTGTCTGGTGACTTGTGGCCCGGCTCGCTGAGCTGCTCCTCGCATTCACCCATCGCGCCGAACGGGAGCGCGCGATGGATCGCCTCGCCCGCTGGCTGGGGAGCGAACGCGTGTACATCTTCGTGGCGGATGCCGAGACCGGTACGCTGTCGTCGGTCACCCGGTTCGATCCGCAAACGTCACACGCGCGTGAGTGGTACCGGAAGCTGGCCGCTCCATTGCCCGAGACAACCGCCGCGATCTCCCTTCCCGATCCGGCGACGGGCCATCCCGCAGCCGTTATCCTGCGTCGCACGCGCGACGGTTCGGTGCTGGCCGCCGTCGGGCCTTCAACTCACCCTGCGCGCCTCAGATGGGCCGAGCGGATGCTCCCGCTTCTGACGACGATCATCCACGCGGAGCAGTCAGCCGCAACCGGACGCGCCCAGTCGGCCGCGTCTCGACATCTGACGGACGAAGCGCGAACGTTGACGGAGCGTCTCGAGTTCACGACGCGCCGTCTCGAAGAATCCCTGACGGGCGCCGCGACGGCCCGCCGTGCGCTCGCGGAGAACGAGCAGCGCGCTGCTCTGACGGCCAGGGTGAGTGAGATCCTCGCGGCCGTCCCGAATCTGCAGGCGGCCCTGCATGAGGTCGCCGCCCTCGCCGTGGAAACGTGCTGCGAGGCGTGCGTGGTGCATCTCGTCGACGACACCGGACGGCCCATGGAGATCTGCGGCACCCAGCGGCTTCCCGACGGCAGGATCGCGACGCTGGAGCGTGCGGTGGGTGGCCAGCTCGGCGAGCCACATCCGCTGACGCAGCCCCTCCGCACGCGGCAGGTGACGATTCTCGACGTTCGTGATCCACGCTTTGGCGAGCGCCGGCTGCAGTTTGCCTCGGCGCCGATCATCTCCGTGCGCGGACCCGTGCTCGGCACGATCGCCATCGGGACGTCCGAGCGGCACGCCGCCGACACGGGCTGTGTCTCGCTCGCGCAGGAGCTCGCCCGACGAACCGCCGCGGCGCTCGACGCCGCGAGCCTCCACGACGACGCGCTCAGCGCCAGCCGCCTCAAGGACGACTTCCTCTCCACGCTGTCGCACGAATTGCGGACGCCGCTGAACTCGATGCTCGGCTGGATTCAGATGCTGCGCCTCTACCGCGACGACGAGTCGCTCCGTGAGCGGGCCATCGACGTGATCGAGCGGAACGCCCGCACGCAAGCGCAACTCGTCGCCGACCTGCTCGACGTCTCACGCCTCATTACGGGCAGGCTCCGGCTGCGGCTCGCGCGCGTCGATCTCCGCGACATCGTCCTCGCCGCGTGTGAGAGCGTCCGGGCGTCGGCCGATGCCAAGGGCCTGCACCTCACGATTGAGACGGCGGACGTGCCGGGCGTGGTGTTCGGCGATGCCGACCGGCTGCAGCAGATCCTGTGGAACCTGCTCAGTAACGCCACGAAGTTCACGCCGCCCGGCGGCGACGTGACGGTCCGTCTCGCGGCGCACGACGACCACGCGGAAATCGTCATGACCGACACGGGGGTTGGCATCCCGCCCGAATTTCTCCCACACGTCTTCGAGCGGTTCCGTCAGGGCGACGGCACCTCGACCCGCGCGCACGGCGGACTCGGGCTGGGCCTGGCGATCGCGCGTCACCTGGTCGAACTGCACGGCGGCTCCGTGTATGCCGCGAGCGAAGGCGAGGGGCACGGCGCGACGTTCGGCGTCCGGCTGCCATTCCGCGCCACCGATCCGGTCCATGGACCGGCCGACCTCACCGGGCACTCCGTGCCGGCCCGAGAGCCTGTCAATTAGACGGTCGTACGTAGGCCGCATCTCATTCCGTTATGCGGCTGCCAACGCGAATTTTGTAGCCATTGCGAGCCCGCATGACGGACTCGGGCGCGGCGCGCATTTCTTTATCTTACGCGGCCACTTTTCTCAACGCCGGTACCCGCATGACGGGGCTGACCAAAACCACCGCTTGTAGCCGACGGCGGCCGGTGCAATGATCAGCGACCCCGGCTGGGCTCCCCCAGTGGAGACTGAAGAGCGAACGGCGGCTGCGGGAAAAATCTTGCGACGTTTGAGGTGCCTGCATGGTTGAAGTGAGCACGCATGCAAAGCCGCGCGTGTCCTGGTTGACGATTCTCGCGCCAGGCATTCTCGTGGCGACCACGGGCGTGGGCGCCGGCGATCTGCTGACTGCCAGCATTGCCGGCTCGAAGGCGGGCGTGGCGATTCTCTGGGCCGCTGTCGTCGGCTCGTTCATGAAATGGACGCTGAACGAGGGCATCTCGCGATGGCAGATGGCCACCGGTACCACGCTGCTCGACGGCTGGGTGAACCGGCTCGGACGGTGGATTCAGTGGGTGTTCCTGGTCTATTTCATCCTCTGGTCTTTCTTCGTCGGGGGCGCGCTCGTCACGGCCTGCGGGGTCGCTGCGTCTGCGATGCTTCCTCTGGGAGATCCCGTCGTTTCGAAAAACGTGTGGAGCGTCATCCATTCGCTTGCCGGCCTGACCCTGGTCTGGCTCGGCGGGTTCGCGTTCTTCGAGCGGGTGATGGAAGGGTTCATCGCCATGAAGTTCGTGGCCGTGCTGATTACGGCGGTCGTGCTCGTGCAGGATTGGCGGGCAGTCATGGTCGGGCTGACCGTCCCGCGGATTCCGTTGGGCACGCTTCCGTGGATGCTGGGAGTGCTCGGGGGCGTCGGGGGCACGGTGACGCTGCTTTCCTACGGCTATTGGATCCGCGAGAAGGGCCGCACGGGAGAGGAAGGCGCGCGCATCTGCCGCATCGACCTCGGCGTGTGCTACCTCCTCACCGCGCTCTTCGGCGTCGCGATGATCATCATCGGCTCGCGCATTCAGCTCGAGGGTGCTGGAATCCGCCTCGCCGGGCAGCTTGCCGATCAGCTCGGCCTCGTCCTGGGCCCCGGGGGACGCTGGATCTTTCTCCTCGGGTTCTGGGGTGCCGTTTTCTCGAGCCTTCTGGGCGTGTGGCAGAGCGCACCGTATCTCATGGCCGACTTTCACTCGCTGCGCCGCAACAAACGTGCGGGCGTGGAGAGCCGCGCGCCAGAGATCGACTTGAAGCAGACCGTTGCGTACCGCTCCTTCCTCATCGCTCTCGCCATCGTCCCACTCGCCAACCTGTGGTTGACGGTCGAACGAATTCAGCTGGCGTATGCGGTCATGGGGGCCATGTTCATGCCGCTCCTGGCGGTGACTCTCCTGATCCTCAACAATCAGACACGCTGGGTCGGCGAGCGCTTCCGCAATCAATGGTGGATCAATGCCGTCCTGCTCCTGACCGTGCTTCTCTTTGCTTACGTCGGCTATCTGCAGCTGACCGGGCAAATGATCTCGACGGGTGGATAAGGCCTCAGGGATCAGGCCTCAGGGATCAGGGCCGTCTCAGGCATCAGGGCCGTCTCAGGCATCAGGCAGGCTTGGGCCCTTGGACAGCCCTGAGGCCTGAGGCCTGATCCCTGAGGCCTAGAAGTTTCTCCATTTCGTCCATCACCCGGTTCATCTTGCGGATGGTCAGGTTGAGCGGCTCGTCGGTGGTCATGTCGACCCCGGCGTCCTTGAGGAGATCGATCGCGTACTTGGAGCCGCCGGCGCTGAGGAACGCGAGGTAGCGTTTCTTCGCCGCCTCGTCGCCGGCCAGCACCCGTTCCGCCAGCGCGGTCGAGGCGGTGAACGACGTCGCGTACTGAAAGACG
>DASYQV010000063.1:0-33786 GCA_036005125.1 Vicinamibacterales bacterium | reverse complement strand
GCCTGGGCGCTGCGGGCCATGGAGTCGCGCGCCATGTCGGCCGTCGTGGAGATGCCCTGCACCCTGAGCTTGAACTCGTCGACGTTCGAGGCCCACCGCAGTGCCTCCTCGTAGGAGATGTGTCCCTGTTCGAACAGGGTGAAGATCGACTGGTCGAACGTCTGCATCCCGTACTGCGACGTGCCCTGTGCGATGGCGCTGGGAATCTGGTGCGTTTTCTCCTTGTCGACGATGCAGTCGCGGATGAAGGCCGTGGTGATCAGGACCTCGACAGCCGGGGAGCGCCCCCTGCCATCCGACTTCGGGATCAGGCGCTGCGAGATGACCGCCTTGAGCACGCTCGCGAGCTGAATCCGGATCTGCTTCTGCTGATGCGGTGGAAACACCGCGATGATGCGATTGACCGTTTCGGTGGCGTCGAGCGTGTGGAGCGTCGAGAAGACCAGATGGCCGGTTTCGGCCGCCAGCAGCGCCGTTCCGATCGTCTCGTGATCGCGCATCTCGCCCACGAGGATGACGTCGGGATCCTGCCGCAGCGCGCTCCGAAGCGCGTGCGAAAACGACTGGGTGTCAACACCGATCTCGCGCTGGTTGATGATGGACCGGTTGTCGCGGTGGAGGTACTCGATCGGATCCTCCACGGTGATGATGTGCGCCGTGCGCGTCGCGTTGATCTCGTCGATCATGGCCGCGAGCGTCGTGCTCTTGCCGCTGCCGGTCGTGCCCGTTACGAGCACCAGGCCCCGCTCTTCGGCCGCAATCCTCTTCAGTACCCGTGGCAGCGACAGCTCGTCGATGGTGGCCACGGTCATCGGGATGACGCGGAAGATCATCCCGACCGTGCCTCGCTGCTGAAACGCATTGCAACGGAACCGGCCGAGGCCCGCGACGCTGTACGCGAGATCGACTTCGTGGTTTTCCTTGAACTTCTCGCGGTGCGCCGTCGGCAGCACCGCGGCGGCCATGGCGACGAGGTCGTCGTGCTCGAGTCTCCGGTCCTCGACGACGGGCGTGAGCGTGCCGCGCACGCGCATCATCGGGTAGCTGCCGGCTTTGAGATGCAGGTCCGAGGCGCCCGCCTCGACGGCAATCTTCAGGAGGTCGTTGACGTGCACCTCCTGATTATCGGGCTTTCGCGCCCCCGGAACTAGCGCCAACCCCGGCCCCAGACTGAACAGGAGTGAGCCAGCCGTGCGTGTCGGGAATCTCCCCGCGGACGATGTCGAAGAAGGTACGCTGAATCGTCTCGGTGATCGCGCCGCGGCGACCGCTGCCGATTTTGATCTTGTCGATCGACCTGATCGGCGTCACCTCGACGGCGGTCCCCGCGAAGAACGCCTCATCTGCCAGATACAGCATCTCGCGCGGCAGCACCTGCTCGCTGACCTCATAGCCGAGCTCGCGTGCGATGGTCATCACCGAGTCGCGCGTGATCCCGCCGAGGATCGATGACGAGATCGGAGGCGTATACAGAATTCCGTCACGTACGAGGAAGATGTTCTGGCCGCTGCCTTCGCTGACCAGACCATTGTGATCGAGGGCAATGGCCTCGCCGTACCCTTCGATCACCGCCTCCATCTTGACGAGCTGCGAGTTCGCATAGTTGGCGACGCTCTTGGCGAGGGCGGGAATCGTGTTCGGCGCGAGGCGGGTCCACGTGCTGACCTTCACGTCGATGCCTTGTTCGAGCGACTCGCCGGTGAAGTACGCGCCCCACTCCCAGAGGAGGACGGCGACGTCGACCGGACAGGGAAACGGGTTGACGCCGAGCGATTCGTAGCCCCGATAGATGAGCGGACGGATGTAGCACGACTTGAAGCCGTTTGCCCGGATGGTCTCGAGAACCGCGGCGGAGATGATCGTCTGATCGTAGGGCGACTCCATCCGGTAAATCTTCGCGGACTCAATCAGACGCCGGAGGTGGGCGTCGAGTCGGAAGCACGCGGGACCGGTTCGCGTCTCGTAGCACCGGGCGCCCTCGAAGACGCCGCTGCCGTAATGAATCACGTGGGAAGCGATGTGGATGTTCGCGTCCTTCCAGTCGACGAGCGACCCGTTCATCCAGATTTTCCCGGTGCCCGGAAATGACATTACCGTAACCCTCCATCGTGCCGGACCCAGCTCGAGCGTCCGGTGTTGGTATGAATAGTATTTGCAGTTCAGGACGACTTGTCACGGGAACATGTAAAAAGGTTCCGGCAGGGCGCCTTTGAGGGGGCTTTGCTTTTTCCACAAAAGACGACCCGGCGAGGACCTTTGGTCAGGTCCGGATGGGGGGACGCCCAGGTCCTTTAATCTCGTTCGGACCAGCTATTGCTCCTTCATGAGCAATGGCTGTCCAGCTCGGGCTGTCTCATCCGCATCCTCCTCTGGGGGTGCGTCAAGGGGGCGACCGTCGTCATCACGAGCGGCGAGCGCATCCACGAAGCGGTCCGGACCGGCGTCGTGGTGACCGCCGCCGCGCAATGCTCCGCAGCTTCCTGTTCACGACGCTCACGCTGGCGTTTCCTCACCAACTCCAGCCGGCCACGTTGCGCGCCCATCTGAAGACGGCGGCGGTAAAGGTCGTGGCGCACCCGAATGTGATCGTCTCGATCGAAAGTTTTCTGGCCGTGCCGCCCTGGCGCGCGTACAACGCTCTCATCCGGGAAGCCGCCGCGACGTTCAGAGTGGACTCCGCGCTCATCCGCTCGGTGATGCAGACCGAGTCGGCGTTCGATCCATCAGCCGTTTCTCGCGCCGGCGCACTGGGATTGATGCAGTTGATGCCGGAGCTCGCCGAGGAACTGGGTGTCGCAGATCCGTTCGATCCGAGAGAGAACGTCATGGCCGGGGCGCGGCATCTGCGCCGGTTGCTCGACCTCCACGGCGGCGACGTCACGCTGGCGGTCGCGAGCTACAACGCCGGGGCGGCCGCCGTGGCGAAGTACGGCGCGGTACCCCCGTTTCCAGAGACCCAGCACTACGTCAAACGCGTCGCGGGGCTGATGGCGCGCGTTCGTTAGGCGCGCGAAGCGCGCCAGATCTTTTGGCTGGTTCGCCGGTCCTGGCGCTACCTGGTCCAGGCCTTCCGCAGGGCGAGACGATCGAGCTCCTCGCCCCGTAGATACACCTTCGATATCCGACGCAGGTTCGCGATGTCGTCGAGCGGATTGGCATCGAGCACCACGAAATCGGCGCTCTTGCCCGACGCGATGGTGCCCACGTCGGTCAAGCCGAAAGCCTGAGCCGGGCGCATGGTCGCCGCGACAATCGCCTGTGCCGGCGTCATGCCCATCCGGACGAAAGCCGCCAGCTCCTCGTGCTCCGCGTAACCGAAGAAGGTGCCCACCACCGTTCCCGTGGGGCCCCACCCGGCATCGGCGCCCAACATGATCTGAATGCCGGCCTCGTTCATCCTCGCGAAATCTCTCGTTCGCTTCTGTCGCGCCTGCGTCGCAGCGGCCGGGTTGGGCGTGGACGCAGTTGCCTGACCGATCGGGACGGTCAAGCGAGGATTGGCGAGGCGCACGAGCACCGCTGAAGAGACGTGTTCGCGGAAGAACGGATCCTTGTAGTACTCCGGATCGCGGAACAGTCCGCCCACCGTGGGAATCAGGAAGGCGTTCCGCTGGCGCATCAACCCGATCCATTCGTCGTCGACGTCGCTCGGCCCGTGAATGAGTCGCCGGACACCGGCTCGAAGAAGGATCTTGTGATCCTCCAGCGCCGGTGCATGTGCCAGGACCCGGATATCGTGGACGATGGCCTCATCAACGATCGCGCGATAGATATCAGGCTGCAGCTTCACCCCGGTTCCGCGCCGCTCGTCCCGCGCATCGACCCAGATCTTGAGGACGCGGATCCCCTTGGCCGCTTCGTCTCGAACGACCCGTCGTGCCTCCTCTGGTGTCGTCACGCCGTGCTGACCCCAGAAGCCCTTGTCGGCCGTGAAGTTCGGGTTCGGCCCGCCCCCGGGGACGCCAATACCCGGGGATGCCACGTAGTGCGCGCCGCCGACCTTGCCCAGGCGCTGCTCGTGTTCGACTTGCAGGGCGATTTCTTCTTTGTCGCTCCCCGTGGAAATCACGGTGCCGACCCCGTAGTACGCGTGGCGATAGAGATGATCGATGAGATTCTCGCGGGTGAAGTTCTCGCTTCCCCAACTCGTGTACTTCTCCCATCCCAGATGCGAGTGGGCGTTCACGATGGCGGGGATGACAGTCCGGCCATTCAGGTCGACCGTCATCGTGCCTTTCGGCGCGTGAATCTCGCCCGCCTTGCCGACCTGCATGATCATGTCGCGCTGGACGAGGAACGCGCCGTTCTCGATCACCGTGCCATCGCCGACGATCACCCGCACGCCTGTGAACAGAACGCCCGGTTCGGCCCGGGCTCGCGCTGCTTGCGCCGCGAGTCCCGGCCACGTCGTTGCACACACCATCAGCGCACCGCAGACCACCCTGATGACGATGCTCATGAATGACTCCCTGAACACACGATCCTGCTCATGATGCAGCAAAGCCGCGCGCGGGTTCCGACCCAGGTGATCGGTTTATTGCGCCTCTCCGCAGAACGGACAGCGATCCGATCTTGCATGGAGTGGCTTGTTGCAGTGCCAGCAGAATCGGGCGTGAGGCATTTCCCTCGCCTTGAGACGCGTCTGGATCTCGGCCATCAGGTCGCCACCGACTCCCGCGCCGCGCTCTGCCGTTCGAACCGCCGTGCCGCTGCGAACTGCCAGCACGTCCTCGAGCAGGTCGGCCGCGCGCGCATAACGGACGGTGAGATCTGGAGAAAGCGCCCTCAGCACGATGTCGTTCAACGACTTGGGAATCCGGCTGTTCTTCAGCCGTGGCGGCGACACCAGCTCGCCGCGCATGAGCCTCTCGATGTCGGCCGGCGCGGGCGTGTCATACGGCAGCACGCCGGTCAGCATCTGATACATCGTCACGCCGACCGAATAGATGTCGCTCGCGAACACCGCTTTGCCGTGGAATTGTTCCGGAGCCATGTACGGCGGGCTTCCGACGACCGTGGTGCCGTGCGCCGCAATCTCGAGGAAGCGCGACGTGCCGAAGTCGGTGACCTTGAGGAGTCCGGTTTCGGAGACGAGCATGTTCCCGGGTCGCAGGTCCCGATGGATGACGCCGGCACGATGGGCGTGGTCCACGGCGTTGCAGATCTGGCAGGTGAAATCCAGCGCGCGCCCGAGGTCGAGCGCACCTTCCCGTTCCACGATCTGCTCCAGCGTTTCGCCCTGCACGTATTCCATCACGATGAAGAACAGGCCGTCCTGCTTCTCCGCCGTGAGAATCGCCACGATGTTCGGGTGACTCAGGCTGGCCAGCAGCCGGGGCTCTTTCAACAATTCCGTGAAATCGAGGTTCTGCTTGTGTGGAACCTTGATCGCCACTTTCTTGTCGATCCACGTATCGACGGCGAGGTAGACGGTGCCGAAACCACCGCTGCCGAGGGGAGACAGGATGCGGTACTTGCCGACAATCTGGCCGCGGAAAAACATGGCCCAACCAGCCAAGGGCTCTTTGCCTGTGATATCCGGTTAGCTCGCGAGACACTGTGGACAGAGCCCTTGGCTGGTTGGGCCCAGTGCCTTTTTGGCGCGCTTCCGCGCCTAGTCCGTTATGCGGCCCAACAGCGTGGACAAAACTCCCCTTTGGACCGCATAAAGGGCTGGGCGAGTATAACAGCCGCCTATAATCGCGGCGTGATTCCGCGATTCTTCGCGCCCGGCGCGCGGCCAGGTGAGCTGACGGAGCTGCCCGGGGATGAAGCGCAGCACCTCACGCGCGTGCTGCGGCTCGCGGCGGGCGCGGCCGTCATCGTGTTCGACGGGCTCGGCCACGAGTTCGAGGGCGTTGTCGTGCGAACGGGGAAGGGCGGCGCGTCGGTGCAGCTCGGCGCGGCGCGCGAGCCCTCGGCTCGCGAAGCCGGCGTGGCGGTGACGCTGGCGCAGGCCGTGGTCAAAGGCGACAAAATGGACGACATCGTGCGCGATGCGGTGATGATGGGCGTGGCTGCTATCCAACCGGTCGTGTCCGCGCGCAGCGAGATCGCGCTCGCGGCGCTCGAGCGGGGACGACGGCAGGCACGGTGGCAGCGGGTTGCCGTGGCTTCGGCCAAGCAGTGCGGCCGCGCGGTCGTGCCGCCCGTGCTGGCCCCGTGCGCCCTCGAGCGGGTCACGGTGGCGCTCGCCGAACGGATGCTGCCCGGACCGGGATTGATGTTCGTCGAGCCCTCGGCTGCGGCCGAAGTCGTATCGCTCTCGGATCTCGACGGCCAGCGTCCGCGCGAGACCACGGTGCTGGTCGGGCCCGAAGGTGGATGGGAGCGATCGGAGATCGAACAGGCTGCGGCCACGTGCCGTCTCGTGACGCTCGGCAGCCGCACGCTGCGCGCCGACGCGGTGCCGGTTGTTGCGATGGCGGCGCTCTTTGCGATCTGGAAGGAATTCTAACGGGCTTCAGGCTACGGGCTTCAGGCTTCAGGCCGGGAGGTACGCGATGCGACGTAAGACTATCCTCGCAGCGGCGATCGGAATCCTTCTTGATGCAGCCGTGCCGTGGGCGCAGGTTCAAACGGCTCCGGCTCCGTGGCGAGGCGCTGGCCCGACACCCTGCGTCGGTCCGGATGGCGGCGTCTATCAATGTCCTCCGGCTCCGCGGGTAATCGCCGTCCGCGCGGGCCGGCTGTTCGACAGCAAGACCGGTCAGCTGTCGAAAGGCCAGGTCATCGTCGTTTCAGGCGAGCGCATCACCGAGGTCGGACCCGAGGCGCACGTCAGGATTCCGGCGGGCGCCCAGGTGATAGACCTCAGTCAAGCGACGGTTCTGCCCGGCCTCATCGATGCGCACAGCCACATGTTCAACACGCGCAGGCCGACGGGGACAACTGAAAGTTCAGTGTTAATAGCCGTTCAGAACGCCCAGGCAGATCTGAGGGCCGGGTTCACCGCCGCTCGAGACATGAGCTCCCACGGGAACGGGTACGCCGATGTCGCGATGCGCGACGCCATCAATCAAGGCCGCTTCGAGGGTCCCCGGTATCAGGTGGCAACGTTGGGCATTGTCTGGGGAAGTGCACTTCCAAAACCTGGCGTTCCGGACAACCCGTTGGCCAGCAGTGTCATTCGCTCGGCAGAGGAAGGGCGCGCGGCCGTGCGCGAGCAGATTGCACACGGCGCCGACTGGATCAAGTTGTTCCCAACCGGCGGTTATTCGTTCACCGCCGCAGGGCAGCCCGAATATCAGCTGACTTATCCGTTGCCCGTCCTGCAAGCGCTGATTGACGAGACGCATCGGCTTGGCAAGAAGGCCGCCTGCCACGTTTTCGGAGGCGAGGGGCAGAGGAACGCCATCGTTGCCGGCTGCGACACGATCGAGCACGCCTTCGGGTTGGATCAGGAACAGGCGAACATGATGGTCGCGAAAGGCCTGTACTACGATCCCACGCTTCAACGCTACGTCGAGCCCTACATGGACGATAACGACGCCAAGAACACCGGAGGCAAGTATCGGATGATTCCGATCTTCGAGAAGGCGGTGTCAATGGCGGCTGCCACGAAGGGAATGAAGATCATGATGGGCAGCGGAGTCGACGGCTCGACATATCCTCACGGAACGCAGGCTCTCGACTTCGAGATGCTGGTCAGGCGCGCCGGCTTGACCCCGGCACGCGCCATTCAGGCAGGAACCATTATCAACGCCGAGGCCATGGGCTGGCAGGACCAGATTGGTTCCATCGACAAGGGCAAATACTCCGACCTGATCGCCGTATCCGGCGATCCGCTCGCCGACATCACTGAGCTTCAGCGGGTCAGGTTCGTGATGAAAGGTGGCAGGATTATCAGGGATGATATCAAGACCGCGTCACACGGACGGTGACTCGCCGTCGGCAATCACCCGCGTGGCAGCCCCGCCATCGTCGACGGCCAATCGCTCACGCTGCCTGAAACGTGACGTTCAGGAATTCCGCGGGTGCCTCGCGATGCTCCAAGCGCTCGGCGATGACACGAAGCGCGAGCGCCTGCACACGAGCGATAGCCTCAGCGCGGTCCTGGCCGTAGCACATCACTCCCGAGAGAGCCGGTACTTCCGCCAGCCAACGGCCGTCGTCTTCGCGTTCGATTTCGACCGTAAAGGTCATGCGGGCAATGTACCATCGAGGCCTCCGGTCTCACAAGGCGAGGCGTCACACCGACGGTGACTCGCCGTCGGCAATCACCCGCGTGGCCGCCCCGCCATCCACGTCGAGCATCCAGACGCTGATTCGCCCGCCGGCAGGCTGGTCGGGAAGAGCGTACATGATACGCGAGTCGTCGGCCCACTCGACCTGATCGTCCACGCTGCGCGTCTCGCCGTCGAGGACGCGCTCGCGCATCGTCGCCAGATCCAGCAGCGCCAGCCGCCAGATCACGAAGCCACGGTCGGTCTGGCGCTTCTTGAACACGATTCGGCGTCCGTCGGGAGAGAGCGACGGGCACTCCACACCTGCATGCAGGACGGTCGCGCGTCTGGCCTTGACGTCGCCGTGCAACAGGAAGGTCTGCCCACCGGTGCCGAGCGTTGCGTAGAAGCGGTTCGGGTCGGCCCCGAACGTGATGCCCCAGAAATTGAAGTCAATCTGCTTGAACGGCCGCTTATCCCGGACGACGTCGAACTGTTCGAGATCGGCAATCGTCGCGCCGGTCTGCAGATCGACCACGAGCGACTGGGTGGAGAACGCGCCGCCCGCGTAGGAGTGGCCGGTCACGAATACGGTGATGGCCGCCATCGTTCCGTCGCGCGACACGCGTACACGGCTGGGAGGACCCACGAGCGGAATCGTATGGCGCACCTGGAATCGATCGTCGAAGAGGAGGGCGCGGTAGGTCGTGAACACGCCGCGATCGGCCATGAGGCACACGCCGCGCCCGCCCGCGTAGTCCGCGCGGTCGCATGCGAGCGGCGTCAACCATCGTGAGCTGCCGGGAGCTCCGAGCGGGACCAGCGCGAGCCGGCCATATCCCTTCGTCAGCTGCGTCGAGCGGAACATGACGTGCGGCCGGGTCAGCGCGTCACCGAGCTCCGCGGGCGTGGCAGGCACCGCGGCATCAACGTCGCGGCGCGGCTCGGCGCGCCGGCTCGCCCGGTACGCAAACACCGCGGTCGCCACGACGCACGCGAGGCTCACGGCGCCGAGCGCCATCCATTTCCGTCGTTCACTGCTCGTCATGACGAACACCGGGATGTGCCAGAACGGCGAGACCTATCGCTCCCGCCAGGCCGATGAGAAACGTGAGAATGGCGGCCTGGAGTCCCCAGGCGGCCCACACCAGTCCAAACAGCAGCGACGATCCGAAACGTGCGGCGGCAATCGCCGTCATCAGCATCGCCAGCCCGCTCGCGCGGGCGGATCCCGGCAGGATGGCGCTGCCGAGCGCCATGAGGACCCCTTCGGTTGCTGCGTAATGCGCGCCCATGAGCAGCAGCACCGCAGTCACGAGCGCCCAACCGCCAGTTCCCGCGAGCAGGATGAGATCAGCCACGAGCAGGAGCGCATAGCCGCCGATGAAGATACGAAAGCGTCCGACACGATCCGCCAGGCGCCCTGCGGGAACCGCGAGGGCGAGGTAACCGAGAGATGTCATGACGTAGAGGAGTGGAAACGCCCCCGCGGCGAAATTGGTGCGCCGCTGGAGCGCGAGGTACACGAACGCGTCGCTCACGGTCACCAGACTCAGCGCGATCGCACACACGATGAGATGGCGGTATTGCGGGATGACGAGGAGAACGGCGAGGTCGCGAAGGGCGAGGCCGCGAGACCCCCCCTCCGCCTGCGGCGTACGGTTGTCGACGAAGAAGCCCAGGAACGCGAGGCCAATGACCGCCGCCGACAGGCTCGCCACGAACACGACGTCGTACGCGCCGGGAATCCAGGCGAGCACCATGAATGCCATGATCGGTCCAAGCATCGCGCCCGCGGCATCGAGCGCGCGATGCACCCCAAACGCGGTGCCCAGTGCCGCGCGGGGAGTGCTGAGCGAGATGAGCGCGTCGCGCGGCGCCGTGCGGATCCCCTTGCCAAGCCGGTCGAGCGTCAGCACCGCTGCGATTCCGGTCCAGGCGGTCGTCAGGAGCAGGCCGATTCGGCATACAGCCGAGGCCAGGTATCCCGCAGCAGCCATCTCCTTGTACCGCTGGGATCGGTCGGTGATGAAACCGCTGACGAGTTGTACGACGGCCGCAACGCCGTTATAGAGCCCGTCAACCAATCCGAACTGAACCGGTGTGAGTCGCAGGAAGGTAATGAGGTAAACGGGAAGGATGCTGACCACCATCTCGGACGAGATGTCCGTGAACAGGCTGGTCAGGCCAAGAAACCAGACATTCCGGCTTATCGTGAACGTTTTCTCGCCCGACGACCAAAGACGCAGGGGATTCAGCCGCCAGACGATGGGATACATGCAGCCGAAAGGCAGGATACCACGGGCGATCCGGTCGTTCTCGGTACCCGGTCCTCGCGTCTCGATTCGTGTTCAGCTTCAGGTTGGGGCTGGTTCCTGAGGTTCACACCGCACGCCTCGGAACTGCAGCCGGAGGCCTCCGGTCCTCCGGATCGCTGTCCCGGGCAGTTAATCGTCGTTGGGACTGACGCCCCGCCTCTCTCTCGAAATCGTGAGCGAGACCGATGAGTCCTTCGCCTGCCGCATCCAGGTGATGAGGGGTATGGTTTTGTGACCCATGACCGTAACGCTGGTTCCGTCCTGTCCGCGCAATTCCCAATACTCGATCGGTTCGTCAATCGTGTTCGCGCTACGAATAGAGCCGCGCACCGTCAACGAGTCCCGATCCAACTGCCCCGAGACCACGCCGGCGGCGAACACCAGGATGAGTAACAAGCCGAGGCCGACCGTTTTCATTATTCGCCTCCTTGTCCTTCCGAATCGGACCGTTATGCGGCCGTTCCGACTATACGCCCTTTCGATGCGCAACAGCCAGACTCAGATCGATCGGACACTAACCGATTTCAGGCCGTGGCGCCCTCCGGTCGTCGCCCGATGCCATCCGCCGGGGTTGATTGTAAGTGGTGGTCGAGGCAGAATGACGGGCCCGGACGTCGGCAATCACGGCCAGGATTCTGCAATTTCTGGCGCCGAAATGATACGGGACAAGGGGAGCACAGGATGGTGTTGGCACTGATTCTTTCGTTCGCGCTGAGCGCGGAAGCCATCACGGGCATTGTCAAGGATTCAAGCGGTGGGGCCGTTTCCGGTGCCTCGGTGGTGGTACGCGGCGCATCGGGCGACGAGCGACAGACGGTTACTGGCCCGGACGGCCGCTTCACCATCGATGACGCTCCCAACACGGGCACGCTGATCGTGCGCGCTGGCGGCTTCGCTCCCCAGGAACAGGCGATCTCGGGGGCTGTGGAAATCGAGGTTGTGTTGTCGCCCGCCACGCTGCTCGAAACGGTGACGGTCACGCCCGAACGGCGAGAACAGCGGCTGGGCGACATTCCCGCCAGCGTCAGCGTGCTCGACAGCAACGACATCCGCCGGTCGCCGGCGGTCGTGGCCGACGACGTCCTGCGTCAGATTCCGACGTTCAGTCTCTTCCGCCGTACGAGCAGTCTCTCGTCGCATCCCACGGCCCAGGGCGTGTCGCTTCGAGGAATCGGGCCGAGCGGGGTCAGCCGGACGCTGGTGCTGCTCGACGGCGTGCCGTTCAACGACCCGTTCGGCGGCTGGATCTACTGGACGCGCGTGCCGCTCGAAAGCACGGATCGCATCGAGGTGGTCGACGGGGCGAGCTCCAGCCTGTACGGCAGCTACGCGATGGGCGGCGTGATCAATATCGTCAGCAGTCGACCGGCGGCTCGCACCGCCGAGCTCAAGGCCCAGTACGGGAACCGGAACAGCCCGAAGCTGGATTTCTTCGGAAGCGATGTGTGGGGAAAGCTCGGCGCGGCGGTCGATGGAAGCATCTTCAGCACGGATGGGTTCCCGATCGTTGCTGTCGCTGAAAGGGGACCCGTCGATACGAAGGCGACCGTGGATTTCCGCAACGTGAACGCCAAGATCGATTACCGCGCGACCGACAGGGTGAACGCGTTTTTTCGAGTGGGCTACTTCCGCGAAGAGCGGGACAACGGCAAGGTGAGCACCATCGACGGCACCCCGGAAGCGAACGATACGCTGTGGAAGACGATCAACGGTGGCGTGCGGATGGTGCTGCCCGATCAAAGCGACCTTCAGGCTCGAGTCTTTGCCGACTTCAACACGTTTCACAGCAACTTTCTCGCGGTACCGAATCTCCAGACCCGCGCAATCGGCCGGATGACCCTTCGTCAGCGTGTGCCGACCACCGGTGTGGGCGGCAGCGTGCAGTGGTCGAGGGCGCTCGGCGCGATGAATCATCTTTCGGCCGGCACCGACTGGCGCTGGGTAGATGGCGACAGCAACGAGGACCCGCTCGATGCGGTCACCGGAACGCAGGTCACGCTCATGCGCATCTCCGGGGGCACTCAACGCACGCTGGGTGTGTTCGTACAGGATATCTTCGTGCCCGTGCCGCAACTGACGCTCACTTTCAGCGCGCGCGCGGACCAGTGGCGGAACTATGACGGTCACAACCTGGAGACCACCGTGGCGACCGGTCTGCCAACACCGAACAACAGGCTGCTGGCTGATCGCGATGACACGGTCGGCAGCCCGCGCGTGGCCGCTCTTTACAGGTTCACCGACAGCGTGTCCGCCTGGGGCGCCTGGAGCAAGGGGTTTCGCGCGCCGACGCTCAACGAGTTGTACCGCCAGTTTCGCGTCGGCGCGATTCTGACCTTGGCCAACGATCAGCTCGGCCCCGAGCGCCTGACCGGTGGCGAGGCGGGACTGAATGTCGCGGTCTCGCGCAACACGACGGTGCGCACGACGTGGTTCGATAATCGCGTGAGGAACCCGGTGTCGAATGTCACCATCGCGCTGAATACGCAGCAGCGGCTGAACCTGGGCAGGACGCGGATCTGGGGTGTTCAGAGCGATGTGGAATACCGTCTCGGAGCGCGGTGGCGGGTCTCGGGCGGATATTTGTACAACGACGCCACGGTCAAGGAATTCGTCGCGAATCCGGCGCTTGTCGGAAAGTTCCTGGCGCAGGTGCCGAAGCATCGCGGGTCGGCGCAGGCATCGTATTCGCACCGGCTGGCCACTGTGGGTGTCCGGGCGCAGTTCTTTGGCCGTCAGTTCGACGACGATCAAAACGTGCGCATCGTGCCGGGTGAACCCGATCCCGGCTTGCCCGGCTACGCGATCGTGGATGTGACCGGCTCGGCGCCGCTCGGCAGGAATATCGAGCTGTTTGTTGGAGCGCAGAATCTGTTCGACAAGGAGTATTTCGTCGGCACGCTTCCGACGACGATCGGTTCGCCTCGACTTGTCAATGGAGGGATCCGCGTGCGTCTGTCGGGGCGGTGATTCTTCATGATTCATGATTCTTGATTCATGATTCTTGATTTACGGAATGAGCCGCCCGGCAATCAAGAATCAAGAATCAAGAATCTAAAGATGCGATATGCGTGACAGCGTCACGCATACCCATTCGTCCTCCTGTAACCGCCGCTCGATCCGCCAGTCCGCGAACGTCGTGCGCACGTCCTGCTCCTCGCGTTCAAGAAAGCCGCCCAGGATCAGCTGGCCGGAGGCTGCGGTCAGCGCGGAGAGCGTCTTCGAGATCGACATGAGCAGGCCGCCGGTCAGGTTGGCCACGACGACGTCGAACGGCCGGAGCATCGCACGGCGGATGTCGACGACGCCGAGCGTAACGTCGGCGCCCGGGTTCAAGCCGACATTCTGACGGGCCGACTCGATGGCGTCGGGATCGTCATCGATGCCCAGAACATGGACGGCGCCGAGCCGGCTGGCCGCAAGGGCCAGCACGCCCGATCCTGTCCCGACGTCGATGAGCGTCTTGCCGCGGAGATCAATCGCCTGGAGCGCCGCGAGGCAAAGGCGCGTCGTCGCGTGATGGCCGGTGCCAAACCCCATTGAGGGTTCGATCACGATCGTGACAGCAGGTCCGGCGCCGAGAAGCTCGGGGTTGCCGGCGTCCCACGGGGGTGCGACGACGATATTGCCCACGCGGATGGCGTTGAGGCCTGCCTGCGATCGCGCGGCCCAGTCGTCATCGGGCACATCAACTGGTGCGATCGCCAGAGTATCGGCCGGAAAGCTCTGTCTGAGCACGTCGGCGGCGGCATCGCGCGATTCGGGATCGTGGAAGAAAACGCGCCAGTCAGGATTCGCCGCGAGCGACCCCTCGTCGATCGCCGTGACGTTGAAATCGGCGAGAGCCGCCTGCAGGAGATCCTGAAGCTCTGGCGCGAAGCGGAGTTCCAGGGCCGGCCAGGTGCGCATTTCCGCGTCCGCGGGGCTGACCGCCTCCGCCAAGGCTGCGGCGGTCCGCCGAAGCTTGTAAGGGACGCGGACCCCCGCGGCTGCATTCATGTGCGCGCGCAGAAGAGAGTGCTTTACCCGAAGATGTCTTTCACGCGATCGAACAGGCCTTTCTCACCGTCCTGCTCGTCGCGCGGTGTCGGTTCGAATTTGTCCGCGGGCAGGGTCGCGGCGAGCTGCTGCAACAACTTTTTCTGGTCGCGGGTGAGCTTCTTCGGCGTTTTGACCTTCACCGTCACCAGCAGGTCGCCGCGTCCGCGCCCCGTGACGTCGGGCATGCCGCGGCTGCGCAGCCGGAATGTCGCGCCGCTCTGCGTGCTTTCCGGAAGCGTGAACAGCTCGTCGCCCTCGAGTGTGGGGATCGTGATCTCGCCGCCGAGCGCGAGCGTGGTGTAGTTGAGCGCCATTTCGCAGAAGAGATCGTTTCCGTCGCGCTGGAAGAAGGCGTGCTCCTGCACGTGAATCACGACGTAGAGATCGCCGGCCGGGCCGCCACCCGCGCCGGCCTCGCCTTCGCCCGACAGGCGGAGGCGCTGCCCGGTCGAAATACCCGCCGGGATCTTCACCGTGAGCTTCCGTTCCTTCTGCACGCGCCCCGCGCCCCGGCACGTCGCGCACGGCGTGCCGATGATCTGGCCGGTGCCGCGGCACTGCCCGCACGTGCGCGCGACGGTGAAGAAACCCTGTTGATATCGGAGCTGGCCGCGACCGTGGCACTGCGGACACGTCGTCGGGCGCGATCCGGGTGCGGCGCCGGTGCCGCGGCACGTCTCGCACGTTTCCTGCCGCGGAATCTGGATGGTGGTTTCCGCCCCGCGCGCCGATTCCTCGAACGAGATTTCCAGGTCGTAGCGCAGGTCCGAGCCGCGCAGTGGACCGCCGCGACGCCTGGCCCCGCTGAAGATATCGCCGAAGCCGAACATGTCGCCGAGCCCGCCGAGGATGTCCTCGAAGCCCGTGAAGACGGTCGGGTCGAATCCCGCGCCGCCGGTCGCGGCGACGCCGAGGCCGGCGTGGCCGAAGCGATCGTACAGATGCCGCTTGTCGGCGTCGGCGAGGACCGCGTACGCTTCCGCCGCCTCCTTGAACCTGTCCTCGGCCTCTTTGTTACCGGGATTCCGGTCCGGGTGGTACTTCAGAGCCAGCTTGCGGTACGCGCTCTTGATTTCAGCGTCGCTCGCGGTGCGGACTACCCCGAGCACTTCGTAGTAATCGCGCTTGGTCACGATGCCTTCGCAACCTTCACCATCGCCGGACGAAGCAGGCGTTCACCAAGCATGTAGCCTCGCCGCAATTCTTCAATGACCTCGCCTTCGCGGTGATCGGGACTGATATCGTGCGAAACCGCCTGGTGGTAGTTGGGATCGAAGTCGGCGCCCACGGCTTCGATGGGCTTCACGCCACGCTTGCGCAGCAGATCGAGCATCTGTCGCTGAATCATCTCGACACCTTGGCGGTACGCGTCGGCATCACCGCCGGCAGGCGCCTGCAGAGCCCGCTCGAGATTATCCAGGATCGGCAGCAGTTCCGTCAGCATGTCGGCCGCCACGAAATCCGACAGCTCCCGCCGCTCGCGGTCGACCCGCTTGCGATAATTGTCGAACTCGGCCGCGGTGCGCAAGAGACGATCCTGCAGCGTGTCTTTTTCCTTCCGCAACGCGGCGAGCGCATCAGCTTCGGATCTGGACGGCGCCGCGCTTGCCGGCTCCGTGGAGCCGCGGTCGGCGGGCGCAGACTCCTGGAGTTCAGGTTCGTTCACGGGTGGTTCAGGCATGGTCAGCGGTTCACACAAGGAACGGCGTTAAGCCGTTCCGGCAGACAATTCGGCGTGAAATCACATCAACCAGCGCGTTCGCTGCGCAGCACGCGGGCAACCGCCTGCGCGGTCCCATCCACGAGCGAGATGGCGCGCCAGTAGTGCATGCGCGTGGGTCCGATGACACCTACGGTTCGCAGCGTCGCCCCGTCGACCGACGTTGAGGCAACCAGGCTGAGCGCGCGCAGGTCGGGCGCGGCATGCTCGGCTCCAATGACAATGGTCAGCCCGGGGCCGTCGATGTACTCGTTCAGCAGGTGAACGAGCCGTTCTTTTTCTTCCATCATCTCGAGCAGCGCGCGCAGCGTTGCGAGCGAGACAGCTCCCTCCTGCGGTCCGGTCGTGTCGACCAGTGACGAGGCGCCATCGACGAAGAACGCCCGGTTTTTCGGGAGCTGCTCGAGTGTCTGGTTGGCCAGGCGGAGCGCGCGCGTCAGCAGCTGATCGTAGAGCGTACGCTCCTCGCACAGTCGCTCGATCACCGCGTCGCGGACCTCGCCAAGTTCCATCCCGGAATACTCTGTATTGAGGTAGTTCGCCGCCTGCGTCAGATCCTCGGGTTTGAGCGGCTCGCCGGCGTCGACTCTCTTCTGCGTCACCTGGTTTCCGCCGGAAACGACAACGACGAGCACCTGCGTCCCGCCGAGGGGAACGAATTCGATCCGCTGCAGGACGCCGCCGGTGGGACTGTCGGCGAGGGCGAAGCCAACGTGGCGGGATGCGCGCGACACGAAGTGAGAAACGCTGGCCAGAAGATCATCGAACAGCGGAAATCGCTCGGCCTGCTGTCGAAGCTGGTACTCGACGGCTGCGGGCGGTCGGCTGGGACGGCGGCTCTCGAGCAGCAGATCCACGAAAAATCGATAGCCGCGGTCGGTCGGGACGCGGCCGGCGGAGGTATGCGGCTGGTGGACGTAGCCGGCTTCCTCGAGCTGAGTCAGCACGTTCCGCACGGTCGCCGAGGACAGCCCCAACCCGCTTCTCCGAGCGAGGATCTGCGAGGAGACTGGCTCACCCGTCTCGACGTACTCGCGGATGAGAGTGGCGAGCAACCGCCGCGACCGATCGGAGAGTTCGAAGGAACCCATTGGCAGTCAGGAGGTTAGAGTGCCAGCTAGGATTATAGCGCAGCATCCCGCGATTGTGACCCGTTAGCTCGTCTGCTCAGGGGGCTCGGGGCCAGACCGGGGGTCAGAACGGGGTCAGACCAGGGTCAGAACGGGGTCAGACCCTGAGTACGGGTCGACTCAAGGTACGCGGGAAGTGCACATGTCCGCGGATCTCGGTCCGCCATGACTGACGCGCCGTGTGTTCAGAGTCCGTTGCGGTCAGACCAGATGATGCGACTCGACTCAGGGGGTTACATGCCCCATCACCAGGGTCTGACCCCGTTCTGACCCCGGTCTGACCCCGGTCTGACCCCGCTCTGACCCCGGTCTGACCCCGCTCTGACCCTAGAGACCTGCGCGGGAGGCGAGCGCACGTGCCTCGCGTCGAGCATCCGCGACGACGGCCAGCGGGTCCACGAGTGTTGGCGCGAAGTCCCGCACGAGCATGACGCCGTCCACCATCGTCATGCGGACATCGTCCGGCCTCGCTGCGTAGACGATGGTTGAGTACACGTCGGGTCCGGGCGCCATGTGGGGACGGTCGCGATCGATGAGAATCAGGTCCGCGCGCTTTCCCGGCTCCACCGAACCGATCTCCCGCTCGAGCCCGAGCGTCCGCGCGCCGTTGCGCGTCGCCATCGCCACCACCTGCCGCGCCGTCAAGGCGCCCGGATGACGACGGACCGACTGCACTGTCGCGGCAAGCCGCATCTCCCCGAACATGTCCAGGTGGTTGTTGCACGCGGCCCCGTCCGCGCCGAGCGACACGCAGATCCCGTGCGCGAGCAACTCGGGTACCGGCGCGATGCCGGATCCGAGCTTCAGGTTCGAACCGGGGCAGTGCATCACCTTCACGTCGGCGCTCGCAAGGAGCTCCTGTTCACGCCCGTCAATCCAGACGCAGTGCGCGGCGCACAAACGCGGCGAGACGAGCCCGACGTCAGCGAGGTGCTCGATGTTCGTTTTTCCCGACATGCGGCGGACGATTTCGATCTCCTCGCGCTGTTCCGACGCGTGCGTGTGCACGAGCGCGAGCTCGCGGGCCGAGAGCTCACCAACCGCTTCGAGAAGCGCACGCGAACAGGAGACCGCAAACCGCGGCGCGAAGGCCGCCCGGATCCGCCCGTTTGCCGTGTTGTGCCAGCGCCGGTGCAGCGCGAGGCTCTCGTCGATCGATCGTTCGGTACCCTCACGAAGGCCCGAGGGCACCTCGTCATCAGCATCCATCATGCACTTGCCGATTGTGGCGCGGATGCCACTCTCCGACACCGCTTCGAAGACGGCATCCGTGTCGTGAACCGTCTCCATCGTGAGAATCGAGGTCGTGCCGCTCCGCAACAACTCCAAGCACGCGAGGGAGGCGGATGCGCGCAGCGACGCCGGCGTGTGCGCGGCCTCCATCGGCCAGATTCGCCGGCGCAGCCACTCCATCAGCATCAGGTCGTCGGCGTAGCCGCGGAACAGCGTCTGACACAGGTGGAGGTGGGTTTGAACGAAGCCGGGCAGCAGGAATCCACCGGCAGCATCAACGACCGTTTCGTGCGGATCGATCGGCTCCGGTCCAACCGACGCGATGACGCCGTTGCGAACGGACACAGCGCCGTCCACCACGTCGAAACGGTCATTCATCGTCAGGATGGTGGCGTTGCGGATCAGCGTGGAACCTGTGAGCTTCAAGGTCAAAGGTCAAAAGGCAAAGGTCAAAGGTAAGGTCAAAGGTGCGAGGTACAAGTCTAAGAACAGGCCCTAGGTACGGGTGCAAGGTGTAGGTCCGCCCTGGGACTTAGACCTTGCAGTCAGCCCTTGCACTTTGACCTTGTACCTGGCCCTGGCACCTGGCCCTGGTACCTGGCCCTGGTACCTGGCCCTGGTACCTGGCCCTAGTACATGGCCCTAGTACCTGGCCCTAGTACCTGGCCCTAGTACCTGGCCCTAGTACCTTTGACCTGACTTTTGACCTTTGACCTTTGACCTTTGACCTTGAGCATGCGATCTAGGGCTTCAAAGCTCCTTCCCAGCGCAGGCTCGAGGCGGGCTCGGCGCTCTTGCCGTGCTTGACGGCGATGAGCTCCGCAAGGATGCTGACGGCGATTTCCTGCGGCGTGATTGCCCCGATGTCGAGACCGATCGGCGCGTGCGCGCGCCCGAGTGCCTCACGGTCGAGCCCTTCGGCGAGGAGCGCGTCGAAGATGCGCTTCACTTTCGCGCGGCTGCCGATGAGACCGACGTAGCGCAGCCCGCGCGGCGCGAGCGCGCGCAGCGCGTCGAGATCGTGCCGGTGTCCGCGCGTAACGATCACAGCGTATGCAGCGGCCGGTAACTGGTGAGCGTCCAGCCAGGCGGGTATGTCCTCCACGATGGTCTCGACGCCGGCAGGAAAGCGGTCCGCGTTCGCAAATTTCTCACGGTCGTCGATCATGTGGACGCGGAAGCCGACCTCGTGCGCCATGCGGCCCAGGAAATATCCGACGTGGCCGGCGCCGAAGACATACAGATCGGGCTCGGGCTCAACGGGCTCGATGAAAACCTCCATCTGTCCGCCGCAGATCAGCCCGGACTCTTCGGCGAAGTCGTCGTTGAGCTCGTACTTGATGTTCACCGGCCGACGCGCCTTGATCGCCTCGCGCGCCTTCCAGAAGGCGTCGTTCTCGTAACATCCGCCGCCGATCGTGCCCACCGTGCGTCCATCCGCGTAGACGAGCATCTTCGCCCCGACGCGCTGCGGCGTGGAGCCGGTGGACGCTGTGATTGTGACGAGAGCGACCCCTTCGCCGCGCTGCAGAGCCTCCGCCAGCGCTGCGAACACTTCCTGGTTCATGGGCACATTATAGGCTGGTGTTCTCTGTTCCCGGTTCAGCCTTCTCGGCTCGTGTTCCCCTCTTGTTCGGTTCCCGGCTCGAGCCTTGAACGCCAACCGGAAGCCTGAACCGGGAACAGAGAACGACTGGCTTGCTTATCGATGCAGCGGGCAGTATTCCACGGGCTCGGTCCCGGTGAGGAATACCTCGCGGTAGATCCTCGGACATCCCGGCTGCGCCAGCAGCCCCGTGTCGCGATCGATGACCGCGAACGAGATGCCCTCCGGCACCTCGAACGGCACATTCGGGTGGGCGGCAAGCCCCTGCCGCATGAACTCCGTCCAGATCGGCAGCGCCGCCTGCGAACCGGTGAGGCCGACCGGCTGGTTGTCATCGAAGCCTACCCACACCACCGTGAGCAGCTCCGGCGTGAAACCGACGAACCAGGCGTCCCGCTTGTCATTGGTGGTCCCCGACTTGCCGGCGGCATCCAGCTCGAACCCGGCAGCCCGGGCTCCGGCGCCCGTTCCCTCGTCGATGACGCTCCGCATCATGTCGGTGACCAGAAACGCCGTGTCCGGGCGCGCTATCCGCCGTGTCGGCGCGTCCTTGGGCCGGAGCTCACGGTCGGTCGTCTCGATGCGGCTGATCGTTCGAAGCGGACGGACCGAGCCGCCGTTGGTGAAGAGCGTGTACGCTTCCGCCACCTCGAGCGGCGTCAGCTCGAAGACGCCGAGCGTGATCGACGGATAGCCGCGAGGTGGTGTCCCGACGCCGACTTTCCGCCAGAGCGCGGCCACCCGGTCGAAGCCGACCGTTTCGCCTACGCGAATCGTTCCGACATTGCGCGACATGGCCAGCGCACGACGCCAGGTGATTTCGCCGTCGTATTCGTCGTAGTTCTTCGGCTCCCACACCTGATTGTCGAACGTGAACGTGGCCGGCTCGTCCACGGTGAGCGATGCCGGCGTCAGATCGGAACGACCTTCTTCAGCGGCGCGCTCGAACGCGGCCAGGTAGACAAAGGGCTTGAACACCGATCCCGGTTGACGACGGGCCGAGACCGCGCGGTTGTACTGCGACTGGTTGTAGGAGCGGCCGCCGACCATCGCCAGCACCTCGCCGGTGCGTGGATCGACCGCCACGAGCGCCGCCTGCGCCACGCGCGGCCGGCGACGTCGCTTGGCGAGGAGCTGGTCCACGCGCGACAGCCCGTTGCGGACGGCGTCGAGCGCAAGGCGTTGCAGATTGAGGTCGAGTGTTGTGTAGACGTCAGCGGCGCCTTCCTGCTCCGTAAGGCCGGGAAAGCGTTCTTCGAGTGTCTGCCCGACGAGATCGACGAAATAAGGCGCCTCGTTGTCGACGGCGCGTGCCACCACCTGGACGGGCTCGCGCGAGGCGCGCTCGGCGGCCTCGGCCGAGACGAACTGCTCGTCGGCCATGGCGCGAAGAACCACGTTCCGGCGTTCCATCGCGTCCTTCGGGTGCGCGAAGGGCGAATGCAGGGCCGGCGACTGGATGGTGCCGGCAATCAGTGCGGCCTCACTGAGACTGACGTTGGAGATGTCCTTCGAGAAGAAGAGCCGCGCCGCTTCCGCAACGCCGTGGACCGCAAACGATCCGCGCTGTCCGAGATAGACGTCGTTCAAGTACAGCTCGAGAATCTCGTCTTTCGATGCGCGACGCTCCAGGACGATCGACATGAACTGCTCGCGCAGCTTGCGCCGTATCGAACGGTGGCCGCTTGCCTGTTCGGCAGCGAGCTCCTCGGTCAGGAAGAAGTTGCGCGCGAGCTGCTGCGTGATCGTGCTGCCGCCTTCGAGGTATCGCCTGCTGCCGAACACGTTCGTGATGAGCGCGCCGATCATCCGGATTGGATCGACGCCGGGATGCTCGTAGTAGCGTCGATCCTCGATCGCGATGACGGCCTGCTGCATCCGCTTGGGAATCGTGGCGAGCGACACGTGGCGTCGCTTCTGCCGACCGCCCGTCATCAGCGCGGTCAACAACGGCGCGTCCAGCTGCAGGCCCTCCTCCGCGCCGCGGCCGACTACCTCGATCATCTGGATACCCGATGGGAGGCGCGCGGCCGTAGAGCCTTTTGCGACCCGCGGCGGCGGGTTGAATACCACGCGGACGACCTTGCCGCGCAGCTTCCCACTGCGTGGCGTGATCGCCACTGCATTGCGCCCGACGGTGAATTCGGCCGGCTGCTCGGGGCGCGCTCGTTGCGTATAGCCAAGGTCGTTCAGCCTGGAAATCAGCTCCGGCTCGGAGATGGTCTGCCCGCGGCGGAGCTCGACGGGGCGCGCAAAGACGCGAGGCAGCGTGCGCTCACGCTCGCCGTGCAGCCGCGCGTCGATCATGCGGGAGAAAGCGATGTAGTAATACGTGACAAGGACGCCGTTGACGAGGACGAGCGCAGCGGCCGCGTACACGAGATAGAGCAGCCAGCGGGGCTGCGTGCCCCAGCGACGACTCGGCGACCGGCCTTTGCCGGCTACCGAGCCCCACGACGATGTCGCCATGAAAGGATAGTTCTCCTGATCGCTTTATCGCCCGATCGCGGGAAGGACCTTAGCGATTATCAGCCATTGATGTAGCCGCCTGTCTTCAGACCCGCGGACAGCGGTGTCCTCACCCATCAGATGGCGATCACCCAGTGGGTCCCCATGTCGAGCGTCAAATCGTCCCACAGGCGATCGACGAGCACCGCCCCATACTTGTTCAGGAAATACACGAATCCGATCGTCCGCTCCTGCGGCTGGCCGCCCGGGAACGCCTGCGCCTGGGCGCGCTGGAATTGACGGCGCAGGGTCTCGTCCTTCCGCTTGGCCGCCTGGATGATCTTGCCCTGCAGCTTCTTCAGTTCTTCCTGCATGCGCGCGACGGTGGACCGTGTGGCGCCTTCGAGCGTGGGGTCGATCTGGGAGACCGCCGCCGCCAGCGCCTCCATGCGCTCGCTGACGACGCGCGCGGCCTCCTCGAGCGATGTTTCGACCGAGCCCGGGAGCTGAGCCGCAAGGAGCTGATTCAATGCGGCCTCGTCTCGAGCGCGCAGCGCCTCCAGCGGGAAATCGTGGCGGGAGAGAAATCGCATCGAGTTGGAGTCGAGAATCGTGGCGGTGGCACGCTGTTGAATGAGCGGCATCGGGATGCGGAACGCGTCGTAGACGCCCCGCAATTGCGCCAGGTACGCAAGCTCGTTCGGCCCCGCGACGTAACAGATGGTAGGAAAGAGCGTGTCCTGGACGAGTGGGCGCAACAGCACGTTCGGGCTGTACTGCTCCGGCCGGGCGCGTACGTGCTCGAGCAGGTCGGCTCGGGGCAGAGAACGGTCGCCGACGAAGAAGTGGCCGTCCTGCTGGCGCACCGCGACCCGGCCGCCATCGATGTGGAACAGCGCAACGTTCCCTTCCTGCGGCGTCGCCTGTGCGTGATACCCGAGCGCCTGCAGTCGCGCGCCCGCCTCGCCGGCAAGCTGCGAGGTCCGGCCGGCACTGACGACTTCCTCGGCGAACAGGTCCGCCACCAGTGGCTTTGCGGCCGGATCCGACGAGTCGTAGACGACAAGGCCCTTGGGGCCGAGCACGTTCTCGAGCCACCTCGCGAACGCGTCGCTCATCCCTGTGCCTGTGCGGTAAGCGGATCGGATCTGCTCGAGCAGCACAGGCGTGAATTCGGTTCTTGCCAGGACGGACTCGAGATCCTCGAGCGCCTTGGTGACCGAGCCGTCCAGCCGAACGCGTGCGACCGGTCGCTCGTTGGCTCCTTCGGGATTCCCGAGCGTGACCCGGACCAGTTCGAGCTCGGCGTCGAACAGTCCGCATCCCTTCACCTCGTCCCAATCGTGATCCTCGGCATCTATCCAGAAGACGGGGACCGCCGGCACCCGATGCTCGCTGGTCACGCGTTCGGCAAGTCGGATCGCCGTGATCGCCTTGAGCAGCGTGAAGAGCGGTCCACCAAAGAGGCCCGCTTGCTGGCCGGTGACGATCGCAACGGTGGTTGGATCGCCTAACCGGGCCGCGGCGGCACGCGCCTCGGCCGGAGCACCGCGCCGGGCCTGCTGCGCATGAAGAATGTCCGCGATACTGTCGCGCTGGCGTCGTTCGATCTGGTGCACGCGTCCGATCGCCTCGGTCCATGCTGCCGGCTCGGCCGGATTTCCGGTGAAGAAATCGGCGACGTTGTGGTAGGCGAACGCGTAGTCGCAGGCGAGCCGTCGGATCCAAGGGAAACTGCGGATGTCGACCGGGATCCGGGTGGAGGTGGCCGACAGGCCAGAATGAGGGAACACCGGTCGCTACTGTCTCAGAGCGTCGCGCGCACTGTCAAGCCACGCACGAGCCGGTATCCGAGCTCCGCCGTATCCGCGTAACACATTGGAGGTTCATGAAGTTACGTGCTACGATCCGCCACGAATCGCAGCTCCATTCCCACCCAATCTGCAGAGGTTCCGAGGAGTAACCGCCGCTGACCGGGGAAGGCTCACTGTTCGACGCGCATCCTGAAGCATTCGGTTCGTTCCGGATGCTCGAGTGTTTCGGGAGTGCGTGCTTCCGCCTGGACCTACCGCACCATGCCGGACGAACACGACGGTATCGGTAAGCGGGGGCCGGTAGAGGTCCGGATTCATGGAACCGGGGACCCACAGGCCGAAGTGTCTGTGGACCCTCGGATCGATTTGTCTCCGGCGCCGCAAATCGACGTGCCACTCGATGAAACCGGTACGCGTAGCCGCGAGTCTTTGGATCCGCCGTTGAGCGAGGCATCGGACCCGCGGTCGAGCGCGTCTTGGGACGCCCGACCAACGGAATCTGCAGGTCTGCGGCGCAAGGAGCTTCGGCACCCGCGATTCGTCCAGGCTTCAGGACCAGAGGTCGTCCCGCCTTCGGATCCGCCGCGGGTCGATCGGTCGTATCCGCGGTTCGGGCAGCCTCCGGACCCTCAGGTCGAGTCCCCTTCACATCATCCGGCGAGGATCTGGTTAGCAGTTGCCGCGGCCCTGGTGATTGGAGTTCTGGGAGGCTTTGCTGCCGGGTTCATGGTTGCTCAGCGTGAGCGGTCACCACGATCACAGGTCGCGACACCGGAGGGACAGAGCTATACGGAATCGACCGTGCCTTCGAAGCCTCCCGAGGTGGTGGAGTCTCCGGAATCGCGCCCGGTGGATGCGGGCCCTGTCCCCGAGCCGCCGGCGAATTCCGCTCCGGTCGTGCGCCCGTCACCTGCGGCCAACCCGGGCGATGGTGGCCGTCTCCTGGTGCGGTCCATGCCTTCGGGTGCACGCGTGGTGGTCGATGGGGAACCGCGCGGTGTGACGCCGCTGGCGCTTCGCTCGCTGTCGTTCGGGACGCACAATGTCGAGGTGACGTATCTCGGGTACGAGCCGCGACAGAGTAAGGTGGCGTTGACGGCGGAGCGGCCCGCGCAATCGATCGACTTCGAGTTGCGGACGACCGCCGCCGCCGCGGCCGCCAGTGCCGTCCCACGCCGGAGCGTGGCTTCGGACACGCCAGGCGAATTGCGCGTCGAATCGCGGCCGAGAGGCGCACGGGTGCTCCTGGACAACGCGCCGGTGGGCACGACGCCGTTGCTGCTCCCGGGAATCCGGCCGGGATCGCACAGAGTGCGGCTCGAGCTGGAGGGTTACCATCCGTGGTCGACCTCGGTGAATGTCGAGGCCGCAGGCCGCGCGCGCGTGGCCGCCTCGTTGGAGACTCAGGAGAATCGATGAACGCAGTGTTGGCGCTCGAGGACGGCACGTGGTACCGCGGACTCGCGGCGGGCGCGGCGGGTCAGGCGCACGGAGAGGTCGTGTTCAACACGAGCATGACCGGCTACCAGGAGATCCTCACCGATCCTTCCTATGCGGGACAAATCGTGACGATGACGGCTCCGCTGATCGGCAACTATGGCGTCGCCGCCGGCGATGCCGAGTCGCAGGGGCCGAGAGTGGCCGGCTTCGTGATGCGAGAGGCCTCGCCGCTCGCGAGCAACTGGCGCGCCGAGGGCTCGCTTCACGATTACCTTGTCCGACACCACATTGTGGCGATTGCCGACATCGACACGCGCGCGCTGACGCGCGTCCTCCGGTCGGCGGGCGTGATGCGCGGCGTGATTGCGACGGGCCAGGTGGATCCGGCGGAGCTCGTCGAGAAGGCGCGCGCAATTCCGCAGATGGAAGGCTCGGATCTGGTTCGGGAGGTCACGTGCGATCGCGCGTACGACTGGCGCGACCGCGCCGTCGCGGCCGGCGACGCCGATCACCGGGAATTCGGGATTGTACCCGAGCGGCGATCGTCGAAGCTGTTACGGGTCGCGGCCTATGACTTCGGCATCAAGCACAACATCCTGCGGCGGCTGACGGCATATGGATGCGATGTCCGCGTGTTCCCCGCCACGGCGCCCGCGAGCGACCTGCTCGCGATCGAACCGCACGGCATCTTTCTCAGCAACGGCCCGGGCGATCCTGCAGCGCTGCCATACGTCGTCAACAACGTACGCGAGATACTCAACGCCGACGTGCCGACGTTCGGGATCTGTCTCGGTCATCAGATCCTGGGCCTGGCATACGGTGCCGACACGTACAAGTTGAAGTTCGGCCACCGCGGCGCCAACCATCCGGTGAAAGAGCTGCACTCGGGCAAGGTCGAAATCACCTCCCAGAACCACGGGTTTGCCGTCGATCCCGGCTCGCTGCCTTCCGACGTGACCGTGACGCACGTCAACCTCTACGACGGCACGCTCGAAGGCTTCCGCCACGCCACGAACCCTGTGTTCTCGGTGCAGTATCATCCGGAGGCGTCGCCGGGTCCGCACGACGCCGACTATCTGTTCCGGCGGTTCCTGGAGTCGATGGAAGAGCGCTGATATCTCGTGGGTCTTCAGACCCGCGCATTCGATATGCCCAAGCGTAGCGACATCAAACGGGTCCTCGTGATCGGCTCTGGCCCGATCGTGATTGGCCAGGCCGCCGAGTTCGACTACTCGGGTACCCAGGCCTGCAAGGCGCTGCGATCCGAAGGGCTCGAGGTCGTGCTCATCAACAGCAATCCGGCCACGATCATGACCGACCCGGAGCTGGCCGACGCCACGTACGTCGAGCCGCTCACGCCGGAGGTGGTCGCGCAGATCATCGACAAGGAACGACCGGACGCGATACTGCCGACCGTCGGGGGCCAGACGGGACTCAATCTCGCCGTGGCGCTGGCGGAACAGGGGATTCTCGAGAAGTACAGGGTCAAGCTCATAGGCGCGTCGATCGAGGCCATACAGGTTGCTGAAGACCGATTGAAGTTTCACGACGCGATGTGCGAGATCGGCATCGAGGTTCCGCGAAGCGGCGTCGCGCGGTCGCTGGAGCAGGCGGTCGCGCTCATCGAGGATGTCGGCTTTCCGGCGATCATCCGCCCGTCGTTCACACTCGGTGGCGTCGGCGGCGGCATTGCCTACAACGTCGAAGAGTTTCGCGACGTCGCCAGCCGCGGCCTGGATCTCTCTCCAGTGCACCAGATTCTGGTCGAGGAGTCCGTGATCGGCTGGAAGGAGTTCGAGCTCGAGGTGATGCGCGACGTCGCGGACAACTTCGTCGTCATCTGCTCGATTGAGAACGTCGATCCGATGGGGGTGCATACCGGCGACAGCATCACGGTCGCGCCGGCCCTCACGCTCACCGACAAGGAATATCAGCGGATGCGCGACATGGCGCGGCGCATCATTCGCCGGGTCGGCGTCGAGACCGGCGGGTCGAACATCCAGTTCGCGATCAACCCGCAGGACGGGCGGATCGTCGCGATCGAGATGAACCCCCGGGTTTCCCGTTCGTCCGCGCTGGCCTCGAAAGCCACGGGATTCCCCATCGCGAAGATTGCCGCGAAGCTCGCGCTCGGCTATCACCTCGAGGAGATTCCGAACGACATCACACGTCTGACGCCCGCCTCGTTCGAGCCGACGATCGACTACATCGTGGTGAAGTACCCGCGCTGGAACTTCGAGAAGTTTCCGCAGGCCGACCGGACGCTGATCACGCAGATGAAGTCGGTCGGTGAGGCGATGGCCATCGGCCGCACGTTCAAAGAGGCATTCCTCAAAGCGGTGCGGTCGCTGGAGCTGGGCAAGTCGGGCAGCCTGTTCCGGACGTCTCCGGAGGACACCTCCGACGAGGACGAGGACGACACGGCTCTGCGGAAGCGTCTGGTCGTGCCGAACGATCGCCGGATGTGGGCGATTTTCCGGGCGCTCGGGCGCGGGTGGACCGTCGACGACCTGCACGACCTGACGAAGATCGACCGCTGGTTCCTGCAGCAGTTCGCCGAGATCGTCGAGCTGCGTAACATGGCGGCGCTCGGCGAGTTCCGTGAGATGTCGGCGGACCTGCTCCGCACGCTGAAGCGAACCGGTTTCAGCGATGCCGATATCGCCGACGTGTTCGGCGTGAGCGAGACACTCGTGCGGCAGCGGCGCCTGGACGAGGGGCTCGTGCAGGCCTACAAGCGAATCGACACCTGCGCGGCGGAGTTCGAATCGTTCACGCCGTACCTTTACGGCACCTACGAGCAGGTATGCGAGGCCGATCCGACGCCAGAGAAGAAGGTCATCATCCTCGGCAGCGGGCCGAACCGGATCGGTCAGGGAATCGAGTTCGACTACTGCTGCGTGCATGCGGTTTTCGGCCTTCGACAGGAAGGCTACGAGACCGTCATGGTGAACTGCAATCCGGAGACGGTGTCCACCGACTACGACACGGCCGATCGTCTGTACTTCGAGCCCCTCACGTTCGAAGACGTGATGGCGATCATCGACCGCGAGCGCAGCGCCGGCGGCGAGGTGGCGTGCGTGGTGCAGTTTGGCGGACAGACGCCGCTCAAGCTCGCGCTGGCGCTTCAGGAGGCTGGCGTCGCCATCCTCGGCACGTCGCCTGACTCCATCGACCTCGCCGAAGATCGCCAGCGCTTCTCACAACTGTTGTGGGATCTCGGCGTCCCGCAGCCCGCGAGCGGGACGGCCACGTCGCGCGAGCAGGCACGGGAGGTGGCGGAACGGATCGGCTATCCCGTGGTCGTGCGACCGTCGTACGTGCTCGGTGGCCGCGGCATGGCCATCGTGTTCGATTCCGGATCGCTCGATCGGTACATGACCGGTGCCGTCGACGTGTCGCACGATCGCCCGGTTCTCATCGATCGCTTCCTCGAGGACGCGTTCGAATTCGACGTCGATGCCGTGGCCGACGCGGAGGGGAACGTCGTCATCGGCGGCATCATGGAGCACATCGAGCAGGCCGGCATTCATTCGGGCGACAGCTCGTGCGTGGTGCCGGCGTTCATGGTCGCCGAGCGGCACCTGGTGACCATCCGCGAGTACACCCGACGTATCGCGCGCGCGTTGAAGGTCGTTGGCCTGATGAACGTTCAGTACGCGCTGAAAGACGATACGGTCTACGTGCTGGAGGTGAATCCACGGTCCTCGCGGACGGTGCCCTACATCTCCAAGGCCACCGGCGTCCCGCTCGCCAAGATCGCCGCGCGCGTGATGACCGGTCGAACATTGCCCGAGCTCGGGCTCATCGACGACCTGCAGGCCGCCGGCGTCTTCGTGAAGAGCCCCGTGTTTCCGTTCGTCCGCTTCCCCGGCGTCGACACGCTGCTCGGTCCGGAGATGAAATCGACGGGCGAGGTGATGGGCGGCTCGGACAACTTCGGCGTCGCGTTCATCAAGGCAATGATGGGTGCGGGACAGCGCCTGCCCGACCGGGGTTGCGCCTTCATCAGCGTGAACAACAGCGACAAGCCGACCGTGCTCCCGATTGCCAGGGAGCTGGCGCATCTTGGCTTCAAGCTCACGGCGACCCGCGGGACGGCCGCCTACCTTCGCGCCCACGGCATCGACGTGGAGGTGGTGTACAAGGTGAACGAAGGCCGGCCCAACATCGCGGATCATCTTGTGAACCGTAAGATCGACCTCGTCATCAACACGCCGCTCGGCCGCGAGTCGTTTTTCGACGACCGTGCCGTGCGCCGCGCGGCGACGATGGCCCAGGTGCCGTGCATTACCACCCTGACCGGCGCCTCGGCGTCCGTGGCGGCCATTCGAGCGCTGCGGACGCAGGGCCTGTCAGCGCGATCGCTCCAGGACTACTACGCCGGCATCGAAGCCGACGCGTAGGCCACGACGGCACGAAGACGTTGGCCACGAAGAATACGAAGAGTCGGGCCACGAAGGGCACGAAGATCACGAAGGTCCTTGCCGTTTTTCTCGTGGTGACCTTCGTGACCTTCGTGACTGACGTTTTCGTGTCCTTCGTGGCTGTTGCGCAGGCGCCGCCGTTTCGCAGCGGCATCGAGACGGTAAACGTCACCGTAACCGTCGTCGACGCGAACAATCGGCTCATAACCGGCCTCACGAAGGACGACTTCCAGGTCTACGAGAACGGACAGGCGGTACCGATCACCCAGTTCTCCGACCAGCGGGTACCGGTCAGCCTTGGTGTCCTGCTGGACATCAGCGACAGCATGTTCGGGCAGGCGATTGTCGAGGCGCGAGGGTCGTTCGACCGGTTCGTGGGCGATCTGCTGGAGCCCGAGGACGAGGTGTTCGTGGCCTCGTTCAACCACGCTCCGCGTGTTGTGGCGCTGTGGACCCGACCGGCGTATTCGCTCAAGGGGCGACTCGACAACGTAAGGCCTACCGGTGGCACGGCGATCTACGACGCGCTCATCGCGGCAGCGCCGCTTTTCGGCCACCGGCTCAACACTCGTGCCGCGCTCGTTGTCATTTCCGACGGAGCCGATACGGCAAGCGATCACACGCTCCAGCAGGCGCGCGATGTCCTGCGTCGAACCGACCCGTTCGTCTACGCGATCGCCATCGATTCGGCCGATCGGCGCCCGAGCACTCGTGTCAATCCCAACGCCCTGCGCGAGATCACGGGTCCGAGCGGCGGGTACACGGAAGTGATCCGGTCGGCGGCCGATCTCGGTCCCGCCACCGAGCGCATCGCCTACGAGCTGAATCACCAGTACACGCTTGGCTACACGGCGCCCAGACCGCCCGATGGCGAGTGGCGGTCCATCCGTGTGCGCCTTCGCAACCGCGACTACTTCGCCCGGGCGCGGCGGGGGTATTTCGCGGTGCCCACTGGAAAGTCGTAGCTAATCAAGGGCTCTGCCGGGCATATCACAGGGCAGGGCCCTTGATTAGTTTCCTGCGTAGCGGTCCCACGAGCCACATCGCATTTTCTGCATCATCCCCGGAGTCAACCCGGGAGTAACGGGCAGATTCGTCGCGGAAACCCGCTTGCATCCGCTGACGGATGCGCTGCGTGGCGCTCATCCCTGGCGTTGCGATTCTCGTTGGCGTTGTCGTCGGGGCGCGGTGGCCTGCGATCGCGGGCGCGATGGCGGCCGGCGTCCTCGTCATCTCCCTCCTCGCCGCGTTTGGCGCATGGATGCTCACGCGTGGGTGCGTGGTCGTGGCATCGTGCGCCGTCGGGTTCTTCCTCATCGGCGTGACTCTCGGTGCCGGTGCGACGCGAGATGCGCTCGCGTCAACGCTCCGCGACACGCTCGATTCCGAGATCGGGGGCTTCTCACTCGACGCCCTCGGCCCGCCGGCCGCGCACCAGCCGATCCGGATACGCGTCCGGCTCAGCGAGGATGCGGTATCGCGAGACGGGATCGTGTCCGTGCACGCCAGGATCGAGACGATTCGCGTGGCGGACGTCGACCGCGTCGTGCGCGGCGGCATATTGCTCGGCATCGCCGGTTCGGTCGCCACCTCGCGGGTCACCGAGTGGCGCTTGGGCCGCCGGTTCGATGTGCCGGTGACGTTTCATCGACCCGCGCGATATCTCAACGACGGGATCCCCGACTTCGAGCGCGACCTCGCGCTGGACGGAACGACACTCCTGGCAACCATCAAAAGCGCCCTTCTTGTCGAGCTCGTGGAGAGGGGCAGCTATCTCGAGGAAGCCGCGGCTTCTCTTCGCGCGCGTGTCAGGCGCGCGGTCGCGCGGTGGGTGACGCCGCATGATGCCGTCGCGGGTGCAATTGTCACCGCAGTGCTGATTGGCGATCGCACGGGGCTGCCCGGGGAGGTGCGCGCGCGGCTGCAGGCCGCGGGCACGTATCACGTGATTGCGATTTCGGGCGGCAACATCGCGATCCTTGCTGCTGCGCTCGCGGCCCTTCTGGCGGTTGCCGGCGTGCGCGGGCGTGTGGCGGCAGCCGTGATTATCGGTGGTGTCCTCGGCTATGGCTCGATCGTCGCGGCAGGGCCCTCCGTCTCCCGCGCGACGACGATGGCCGTCACGTACCTCGTGGCGCGCGTGCTCGATCACCGGAGCCCACCGTGGAATGCGATGGCCGTGAGCGCGGGTGCGCTTGCCTGCGCATCACCGCTCGATGTCGGAAACGTCGGATTCGCGCTGACCTTTGGCGCCACTGCTGCCATCGTCGAAGCGGCCCGCCGGGTTCGGGAGGGTCTGAGCGTGCCCGGTTGGGCGCGGTGGCCGGTTGCAACGGTGCTTGCATCGGTGGCGGTCGAGATTGCGCTGATGCCGATCGGTGCCGTGGCGTTCTCGCGCGTCACCGCCGCAGGTCTCCTGTTGAACCTGTTCGCGATCCCGCTCATGACGATTGCCGAGATTGGCGGTCTCGTGGTGGCGCTTGCCGATGGTGCGCCGGCCATTCCCCAGGCGGCCGGCCTGATCGCGGCGAAGGCGGCTGACGCGCTGGTCCGGAGCGCAAGCCTCGTCGAGGTGGCGCCGTGGTTGACGACGCGCGTGCCCCCACCGCACGTCGTGCTCGTCATTGCGTATTACCTGGCGCTCTCGGTGGCGCTCGTGGCACGGACCCGGCGGGTCAATCGCGCGGCGGGCGTTGTGCTCGCCGGGTGCCTGCTGGCGATCGTTGTCGGTGCTCCGGGCATTCTCTGGCCCTCCGCGCGATCCACGCTCCGTCTCATTGCGTTCGATGTGGGGCAGGGTGACGCCCTGCTGCTCGAACTGCCGACCGGACAGAACGTCATGATCGACACGGGCGGCGTCGGGTTTGGTTCGTCCGGTTTCGATATCGGCGCCCGGGTCCTGGCGCCGGCGCTGTGGGCGCGCGGTGTCCGGCGACTGAACACACTCGCTCTCACGCATGGTGATCCCGACCACATTGGCGGCGCGGCGACGCTCGCCGACGCCTTCGCGCCGCGCTCGGTGTGGGTTGGAATCCCTGTCGATGGATATGCGCCTCTCGACGAGGTGCTTGCCGCCGCTCGACGCGCGGGTGCGCGCGTGACGCAACGGCTCGCGGGCGCGTCATGGACGGATGGGGCCGTCAGCCTTCGTGTCCTCCATCCGAAGCCTCCCGAGTGGGAGCGTCAGCGCGTAAGGAACGACGACTCGCTGGTGATCGAGGTGCGGTATGGCGATGTGGCCATGCTGTTGACCGGCGACATGAGCGCCGGGATCGAACGCTCGCTCATCCCGCAGCTCTCCTCTGCGAAGGTGCGCATCCTGAAGGTCGCACACCACGGAAGCCGCACGTCAACATCAGCCGAGCTCCTCGCGGCATGGCGTCCTCAGCTCGCGGTGATCAGTTGCGGCCGGGGCAACCGCTTCGGCCATCCGGCGCCCGAGGTGCT
>DASYQV010000062.1:0-13743 GCA_036005125.1 Vicinamibacterales bacterium | reverse complement strand
GGATACCATCCGCCATCACACGGCAGGCGCGATCGAAGAGCCGCGGGCCTTCGAGGAGCTTGTCGGTTGGATCCATCGCGCGAGCTCGCGCGATCTCCTCAACGTAGAGCGAGTCGGCCAACGCCGCAATCGAGGACATCGTCTCGAGGTGATTCTGACAGACGGTCGCGGGCTTCTTCCGTCAATGTGACTCCATCCGGGCGAGGAATATGTCCTCGCACGGGGGGCCACTCTATCGCCGTCCACGGAAGAACTTCCGGACGTCCTCGACGAGCAACTGGGGTTCCTCCATCGCCGCGAAATGCCCACCTCGGGGCATCGCGGTGTACTGCGCCAGATTGTGGCTGGCCTCGACCCAGCGGCGGGGGGCGGGAGCGAAGGGCTCGCCTGGGAAGCGGGCGCATGCAAACGGCACCTCGATGCGACCCTGCAGACCGGGGTCGCGGCGGTTTTCGTAGTACAGCCGGACGGACGAGGGACCGGTTTCGGTGACCCAGTAGATCGTGATGTTGGTGAGGAGCTCGTCCTTCGTGAACTTCTTCTCGACGTCACCGCCGGAGTCCGACCAGGTCCGGAACTTCTCGACGATCCACGCGGCCAGGCCCGCAGGTGAATCGTTCAACGAATAGCCGAGCGTCTGCGGCTTCGTGCCTTGAAGCTGACTGTAGCCTGTTTCGTTCGCGGTCCGCGCGCGCGCGTCTTCGACCCGCTTCAACTCCTCCGCCGACACGCCTTCATTCGGGCTCGCGGCGCCCTGCGGCGCGCCGGCGATGCACATGTTGCTGTGCAGGCCTATCAAGTGCGTGGGATCGACGAGCCCCAGCTGGCGGACGATGATGGCTCCCCAGTCGCCGCCTTGCGCGCCGTAACGCTGATACCCGAGGCGCGCCATCAGTTGGGCGATCATTCCCGCAATCTTCCGGTTGTTGACGCCAGGCTGTCTGGGCTTCCCGGAAAATCCATATCCGGGCAGCGAGACCGCCACGACGTGGAACGCGTCCTCGGCGCGGCCGCCGTGAGCCGTCGGATTGGTCAGCGGTCCGATGATTTTCGTGACCTCCCAGAACGAGCCGGGCCAACCGTGAATGAACACGAGCGGGATCGCATCGGATCGGCTGGAGCGCTGATGAACGAAGTGAAAATCGATGCCGTCGATGCTGGTCGTGAACTGAGGCATCTGATTGAGCCGGCGTTCCTGCTCACGCCAATCGAACCTGGTGCGCCAGTACGTCACGAGCTCGCGCAAGTACGCGAGATTCGTCCCGTAGTCCCACCCGGAGCCTTCGATTTCGCTGGGAAAGCGCGTGCGCGCCAGACGCTCCTTCAAATCCGTCAGCACGGCCTCTGGAACCGCGATCTTGAACGGCACGATCGCTCCGTGGTCCGACTGGGCAGCCGCTTCGCGGGCCAGCGGCGCGGGAAGACTCAGAATCAGAAAGGCCGATACGAGAGCGGCTGCGACGGTCGTTCGATCGCGGTGCACGGTAATCCTCCACACACAGGCCTCTGGGTACGGGCTACGGGCTTCAGGAAAGCTCGCCGAGTGCTCGTCCCGTAGCCCGTGTCCGGAGCCCGTAGCCCCGACGAGGGACCTCAATGATGGTGGTGCTCGATCTCCTCACGTTCGGCGACGGCGCGGTCGATCCGTTCCTTCTTCAGATGCCGGCGTCCGGCCTCCAGGTTCGCTTTCCTGGTGGTCGCCGAGCTCACGCTGAACAGGGACAGCTGCCGCTCGACGTCCTGGCTCTGGCATGATGGACAGGCCGGGGTGGTTGCATCGCGCACGAGGGCTTCGAACGTGTTGCCGCATCCGCGGCAGGTGTATTCATACAGTGGCATGGGGTCACTACCTCTTCACGAACTTGTGCAACTCCGGCTTCACCGGGTCGGCGACGTAGATTTCATCCCTGGGACCGAACGCGACGTAGTGCGCTTCGCCGAACTCGCCGAGCGCCTTTCCGGGTTGACCGGTGGCGGCGAGAGCCTTGCCGTTGGCGTCGAGCTTCAGGATCTGCCCGGCGAACCCGGTGACGAGGTACATCTGACCATCGCGCGCGATCGAGAGCCCGCACGGGAGTCCCGCAAACGGCCACGTCTTGATGAAGTTGCCGTCGACATCGAATATCTGAACTCTCCTGTTCTGCCGATCCGCCACGTAGACGAGCCCTTTGCCGTCCACCACGACCGAATGCGCCACGTCGAACTGACCTGGTGCCGCGCCCTTTCCGCCCCACGATCGGATGAGCGTTCCGTTTCTATCGAACCTCATGACACGAGGCACCGCCTGCCCATGGCCCGTCGTGACGAAAATGTCACCCGATGGACCGAAGCCCACATCGGTCGGCTCGTTCAGCAGCCGCGTCTTCGCGGCCTCGTTCCACTCGCCCGACTGACCTTTCACGCCGAGCACGAGCTGAACCTCGCCGCGGGGATTCATTTTCGTGACCGTGTGCCCGGCGACGTCGGTCGTCCAGATGTTGCCGGCGCGGTCGATCCGCAGGCCGTGCGGCCGCGTGTACTCCGCCTTGTCCAGCGAGCGCACGAATCGCCCTTCGGCGTCGAACTCGAGCAACGGGACGCGCCCGCGATTGAACAGGACGAGATGACCGTCGGGCGTGACCGCCACGCTCGCAGAAGCTCCGAGCGTGACGTGCTCCGGAATCGCCAGGCCGTGCGGCACGGGCTTGTAGCCGAGGTCCGGCGCTTTTTCCATCTGCGCCGGATCGGGGGCCGAAAGCGCCTGGAACAGGAGGGCAATGACGATGAGTCTCATGTCACGTCTCCATCGGATACGCAGTCGCGCGGATCGTATAACAAACTGCGGGTTTGTGCCTCCTCCGTGGGGAGCGCGGGCAAGGAAGCGGAGATCGCCGAGACGATTTCACGCGGAGATCGCTGGGGAGCAGAGGTAACTCGGGCCGATCACCGCCTGTCAGGCCGTTCGACGTCGGCCCGCATGCGAGCCGCCTGCGGCGACAGTCGAACGGCCCATGAGACGAATGGTTTGTTGAGCTCTGCTCCTCTTCTCTGCGTGTGGCCTTTCTCCGCGATCTCCGCCTCCTCCGCGACCCCGGATGGTTTGTCTCATCCGAGCTCCCCGGTGAAAAATAGCAGCGCATGATTACCTACGAGCTTCACCCCAAGCAGGAATTCGACGCCCTCACGCGGGTCGAACGTCAGCCCGCTCCGCTCGGGCCGCACGACATCCGAGTCCGCATCCGTGCCGTCTCGTTGAACTATCGCGACCTCAACATTGCCCGCCTGGCCCAGCGCCGCCCGCAGGGGCCGAAACGCATCCCGACGTCGGATGGCGCGGGCGAAGTGGTCCAGGTCGGCAGCGCCGTCACGCGGTTTCGGGGCGGCGAGCGCGTCGCCGCGCTCTTCTTTCCCGACTGGATCGATGGCGAGCTCACGGCGGCTCAGCACGCGCGCGCCCTCGGGGGCACCATGGATGGCATGCTGGCGGAGGAGGTGGTCCTCGACGAACGGTCCTGGGTCACTCTGCCCGCACACCTGTCGTTCGAGGAGGGCGCCACACTGCCGTGCGCAGGCGTGACGGCCTGGAACGCGCTCTTCGAGAGCGCCCACATCGGGCCCGGTTCCACGGTGCTGGCACAGGGCACCGGCGGCGTCTCGATATTTACGCTGCAGCTCGCGAAAGCGGCTGGCGCGCGCGTCATCCTGACGTCCAGCAGCGAGGCCAAGCGGCAGCGCGCGCGGGAGCTCGGCGCGGACCACGTCATCGACTACCGCGCGACACCGAACTGGGGCGAGGCGGTACAGGCCTGGACGGGCGGCCAGGGCGTCGACGTGGTGGTGGAGGTGGGCGGGCCGGGAACCTTCGATCAGTCGGTTGTCGCGCTTCGATATGGCGGCACCATGAGCCTGCTTGGCGTGCTCACGGGCGTCCGGGGCGAGGTCAACGTGTACACGCTGTTTCAGAAAGGCCTGCACGTGCGAGGGGTCTACGTCGGATCCGGCCGGATGTTCGAGGCGTTGAACCGCGCGATGTCCGCAAACGAGATTCATCCGATCGTCGATCGCGTGTTCCCGTTCGAGGAGGCTCGCGCGGCGTACGAATATCTGGCGAGCGGCGCGCATTTCGGCAAGGTGGTCATACGGGTCAATGCGTAAGGTTCTCGTCGCCAACGAAAGATCTCTTGGCGACCATCGACGAATCTGATTGAATGCCTTCGCAGACAGGAGGGTCCCGATGGAAAGATCGGAAATCAATCGTCGGACGTTTCTGAGCGCGGCGGGCGTCGGAGCCGCGACGCTCGCCGGCATGCCGACCCTGCTCGAGGCCGCCGACTGGTCGGCCGCGGAGAAAAGCAACGTCGCAGCCGTCACCGGGATGTGTCGCGCGTGGGTCGCGCCGCTCGATCTCGAGAAAATCGGCAGCTTTCTCACCGAGGATTGCGTATATAGACCCCTGGAGACAGCAGCGCCCATCAAGGGCCGGCAGGCGATCGTCGAGGCGCTGAAGAAGATGCTCGGCTCGACATCGAAGGCGGAATTCAAGGTCGTTCAGACCTTCGCGCGGGGACCGATCGTCTTCAACGAACGGTTCGACAGCCTCGCGATGCCACAGCGGAACATCAACTGGCACGGCGTCGGCGTCTTCATGGTCCGCGACGGCAAGATCGCCGAATGGAGTGACTTTACGATTCGCGACGAGAAATAGGGGCCACGAAGCGCGCGAAGGATCAGCCACGAAGGCAGGAAGTGAAGCCTCGGCGGACTCGGCGCGCTCTGCGTTTAAAAAAGGTCTCCGCGCGCTCGGCTTGCTCCGCGCCCCGGGGACGAGCGCGCGGAGACGATCGAAACGCCGAGTGCGCCGAGGACGCGGAGAGGTGGGGACCCTGCTCTCTGCGTTCCCGTGGGAGTTGAATCACGAAAATCGCAAGAGCCCGGTCACTGTGAAGCTGACGCACGCTGGGCATCAGCCGCGAGGTCGCGGGCGCGTTCCTGAACCGAGCCGGGAACTCCCAATCGTGTGTCGGCCCCGAGCTGCTGCAGCAATTCTGCTGTCTCGGGCCACGTTTGAAACTGGAATGACTGCTTCGAGCCCTCCGCCAGACGATACGGCGTGCGGCCCCTGAAATCGCGTGCGTTGATGTTCGCGCCGTTGGCGACGAGGAACTTCACCACTTCATTGAGGCCGCGGTACGCTGCTCCGTGCAGGGCGGTAAAGTCGGCCTCGTTTACGGCGTTGACGTTGGCGCCAGCCGCCACCAGGGTACGGACGGCCTCCTCCGCGCCAGGCGAGGGATCCCCACGCAATTTTCGCGGAATGTACGTGGCCCGGCCGAGCCCGGCGGCCACCATCAACGGCGTGCTGCCATCGACCGTGCCGAGATCGGGGTTGGCGCCGGCAGCCAGGAGCGCCTTCATGATCGCCGCGGTGCTTTCGGCCCGCGGCGGCGCCATCTCGCCGAAGATGTGTGCGATGGCGCCGCTCATGGAATACGCGGCAACCCACAACGGCGTCGCCCCGCTGAGATCCCCGGTGCCGCACGAGAACGGCTCGAACGCCCCTTTCTTCGGATAGCCGATGTAGTCCATGACCATCGCGGAGCTCTGGATACGCGCGTTCGGGTCTGCGCCTCTGGCCAGCAGCGCCTGCACCACCTGAAGCTTGCGGCCCAGATTGACGTCGGTGAGGCTTCTGTATCCCCGGCGATGGCCGCGGCGCCGGTACCAATCAGTCAACCAGAGGTCAACGTTCCCCGCCGCCGCATGCAGCGCCTGCACGCCGTTCATGGCGCCGTTCGGGTTGGCACCCTGCTCGAGCAGGAACAGGGCGAACTCGAATTGGCCATAGAGAATCGAGAAAGGCAGGACGTGCGTTCCGTCCGCGCTGAGCTCATTGACGTCTGCGCCAGCGGCGATCAGCAGCCTTGCCATCTCGAGGTCCCCGTTGCGCGCCGCGAACATCAGCGGGGTGAATCCTTTGGTCGTTGAGTGGTGAACGTCGGCACCGGCCTCGACCAGCACGCGGACGATGTCGGGATGATTCAGCGTCAGCGCCCACATCAGGGGTGTCGCTCTGGCCGCAGTCGTGGAGGCGTTCACACGTGCTCCGTGCGCGACCAGCGCCTTGACGACCTTCACGTTTCCGGTGCGCGAGGCGATCATCAGCGGGGTCAGACCGCTCTTCTGAGCCGCATTGGGGTCGGCGCCCGCGGCGAGCAGCTTTGTGACCATTGCTTCGCTCGCGTTCTCGCACGCGCGCGCCAGTGCCGTCACGCCGTAGTCGTCGGCGGCGTTCACGTTGGCCCGCGCCCGCAGCAACGCATCGACCGTGTCGAGATCGTCCCAGTGCGCCGCCCAGAGCAGGGCCGTTGCGCCGTCGGCTCGTGCAGCATTGACGTCTACGCCCTGCTTCAGCAACAGACGGACAGCCGCGCGATCCTGCTCGGCAGCGGCCTGGACCAGCCTCACATCGCGATCGGCCGCCGTTGCCACGCTGCCGACCAACAGCAGCGGGATAAGCCAGAGGCCGACGCGCCCCGCAGATGTTCCAATTGCGGCGATGAACCGATTACATGAATCAAATCTGAAATCGCCGATGATCACATACGTCATCGCAGCAACTCCGGCTTCACACGGTACGCCTTCGTCGTCGGATCCTGGTCGCGGTACTTCGCGTGGCAGGCCTCGCAGGAGGCGGTCACCTGTTTCGCCAGCCCCGCGACCGCGCGCCCGTCCACGTTCTCGTTGGACATTGCCGCGTCGAGCGCATCCATCTTCTTCAACGTGTCACGCAGCATCGTCACGCCGTCGTCCCGTTTGCGGTCCCGCCAGAAGGTGATCGACGGCGCCAGTTGGTCGCGCGCTCGAATCAGGTAGTCCTTCGCGTTCTCGAAGTCGTTCTTCGCAATGGAATTTTCGGCAAGCCCGAAGGCGAGGCCGACCGTCTTCATCGACTGGTCGAGATGATCGGTCGTATAGATCGGGTATCGCGGCTTCTGGGCGAGCGCAATCGTGCCGCCGAAGACAAGGGATATCGCAAGCGCGGCGGCACGAGCGTACGTAGGCCGCATCTTTAGATACGGCGCAGCGTCGAATTTGTCGACAGTGCCGGGTCTAAAGACCCGGCCCACGTACGCTCCGCCGCGTCTAGACCGCAACAAGTCGGTCGAGCCGGCCCGTACTGTCCCCGAGCTTTTCAAGGGGGAACCCCAGCTTGTCGAGAATCGTCAGGTGCAGGTTCGCCAGCGGCGTGCCCTTCGGCTGTCTGATATATCTTCCGCCCTTGATGCCCGCGGCCTTGCCGCCCACGATCGCGATCGGCAGGTCGTCGTGGAAATGCGTGTTGCTGTCGCTGATCCCGGTGCCGTACAGGAACACCGTGTGATCGAGCATCGTGCCGTCGCCTTCGGGCATCGCCGCAAGCTTGCCGACCAGATACCCAAACTGCCGGAAGTGGTACTCGTTGATCTTGTGGAGCCGTTCGAGCTTGGCGGGCTCATCCTGGTGATGCGACAGCGGATGATGAGAGTCAGTCACGCCAATCTCCGGGTACGCATGCCCGCTGACCTCGCGCGCGAGCATGAAGGTGCTGATGCGGGTCAGATCGGTCTGATACGCAAGCGCCAGCAGGTCCATCATCAGCCTGGCGTGTTCGGCGTAGTCGGTCGGCACGCCGACGGGCTGCTCGACGACGGGCAGCTCGCGGGAGTTCTGGGCCTCGGCCATCTGGATGCGCCGCTCGACATCACGGACCGCATCGAGGAACTCGCCGATCTTGGTTGCATCCTGCGGTCCGATGACCCGTCCCAGATTCTCCACTTCGTTGCCGACGAAATCGAGAATGCTGCGGTCGCGCTTCATCCGGGCCAGACGCGCCTGCGGGTCGGTGCTGCCGGTCGTGCCGAACAGACGCTCGAAGACCGCGCGCGGATCGTTCTCGATCGGGAGCGGCGTTGTCGGCGTCCGCCAGGCAATCGTGTTCGTGTAGGCGCAGCTCGCGCCGCCGTCGCAGGCGCCGAGCATCGCGTTGGACTCGATGCCGAGCTCGAGCGAGGCCAGCTGGGTCTTCTTCGAGAGCTCCGCCGCGGCAATCTGGTCCATCGACACCGCGGCGTACACGTCGGCGCCCGCGGTGATCTTGAACGGCACGCAGGTCAGGAACGTCCCGGCCGATCGCGCGTGATCCCCGCCGCCTTTCACGAGGTTCGCGGCTTCGTCCGCGAGGCCGCCGCAGAGCAGCACCTTGTCCTTGTGCGCATTGAGCGACTGCAACGTCGGCGGCAGTTCCTTGAGCGGTCCCTCGGCCTTGGGCCACCAGTACGGCATCGACATGCCGTTCGGTACGTAGAAGACGCCCAGGCGCCGCACCGGCGCCGCGGCGGTCTGGCCGAGTGCGGTCAGGGCCGGCACCATGCTGTCGAGGAGCGGCAGGGCCAGCGACACGCCGAGCCCCCGCAGGACGGTCCGACGCGACAGATGCGCCTTCGTCACGATCATGAGCAAGCTCCTGTCTTTTCGTGGGCCGCATCTGAAGATGCGGTCTAGGTACGGTCCACCTACGGGGCGGCTGTCGAACGTGAACCGAGCGATCTTCGCATCTGGAACGGTACGCTCTGGACAACGCCAACGATCAGCGACGACCACCGGTAGTCGTTGCGAGCCAGGTCACGGACGATCTGACGGAGCGCGGGCGCGTCGTAGTACTCGAGACCACGGCCCAGCGAGTAGGTCAGCAGCTTCTCGGTGACCGTCCGGGTGAATTCGTCCGTGTTCGTCAACAGCGCTTCACGAAACGCCTTGGGACTGTCGATGGTCTGCCCCGCGAGCATGATGGTCGAGTTGATGGGCGCTCCAGAATCGGTTTCACGCCACTGGCCAATCGCGTCGTAGTGCTCGAGCGCAAAGCCGAGCGGATCCATTCGCGCATGACAGCTCGCGCAGACCGCGTTGTTCCGATGCTGCTCCATGCGTTCCCGCAGCGCGGTCGGCTTGCTCTTTCCGTCGTTTTCCTTGAGCGGCGGAACATTCGGCGGCGGCGGGGGCGGCGGCGACCCGAGGAGGTTCTCGAGCACCCACTTGCCGCGCAGCACCACCGACGTGCGGTTGGCGTATGAGGTAACGGTCAGGACGCTGCCGTGTCCGAGCAGTCCCTGCCGCCGGTCGTCGGTCATCGTCACGCGACGGAAGTGGCTGCCGTGGATGTTGTCGATGCCGTAGTGGCGCGCGAGCCGCTCGTTGAGGAACGTATAGTCGGCCCGCAGCAGCTCCGGAAGCGGCCGATCCGCGCGCACCTGACTCTCGAAGAAGAGCTGCGTCTCGGTGGCCATCGCCTTGCGCAACGAATCGTCAAAGCTCGGGAAGAGGACGGCATCCGGGTCGAGCGCCTGGATATTGCGCACCTCGAGCCACTGCTCGGAAAAATCCTTCATGAAGCGCGACGCGCGCTTGTCCGCGAGCATGCGACGCACCTGCTGCGCGAGCCCGGTTGGCGTCTTCAGCTGCCCGCTGGCGGCCGCGTCGATCAGCTCCTCGTCTGGAATGCTGCGCCAGAGGAAGAACGAGAGCCGCGACGCCAGCTCGAGATCGCTCAGTCGATACGGCGTGGCCTCGACCACTCCGGCCGGCTCGCGCTCGATGCGCATCAGGAACTTCGGCGAGGAGAGCAGCGCTTCGAGGGCCCGCTCGATGCCGGCGTCGAAGTCGCGTGCCGCACGTCCTTCCGCGTAGATGGCGATGAGCGGCGTGATGTCGGCGTCAGTGACCGGCCGGCGATACGCGCGGCGCGCGAGCGAGGTCACGATCTTGCGCGCGCAAGGCTCCTCCTCCCGGGCGGTCGCGGGGCGGCACGTGACGATCTGCTGCCGGCTGGGCGTGTCCTCGGGCGTCTTCCCGTTGAACGGCCCCGAGATGTAGAGCATGTCAACGCCGGGTGCACTGCCTTCCGCGTCCTGGGAACCCCTGTCCCGGCGCGCCCGGTACACCTTCTCCGGCGACGGCGCCGAGTCGGTAAACGCCGCGGCCACCAGGCGCGTTCCGGCCTTGATCGGCAGGCGGACTTCCAGGTCGTCGTCCGCATTCATGCGGTACTCGTGCAGGCGCTGTCCGTCCTTGTCGTCTTCCGACACCGCGATCAGCACGCCAGGATCGGGTCCCTTGAAGCTGCCGCCGATCGTGAACTGCCTGACGAGCGCGTGATCGATGCGGATCTCGATCTCGTGCGAGTCCTCTTCGATGCCGTCGATCGTGCTCACCACGCCGTTACGCTTGAGTCGCAGCTTGAACAGGTACTCGCCGTCGAGCGGAAACGGGTGGCGTACCGCGATGCCGCCGCGCGCGGCAAAGGACATGTCCTCGCTGCTCCGCGCGGTGCGGTCTTCGAAGCCCACCTTGTAGACCTGCATGATCGGGCGGTTGTCCGGGCTCGACATCGCCAGCCGGCTGATCTTCGTCGCCGCGGCCATGTAGCGGGACATCAGCGCAGGCGTCATCGACAGCACGTCGGCGTTGTTGTCGAACCCGAAGCCGGCCATGTCGCTCGGCAGCAGCTCCGCGCCGTTGACGTCGAGGCCCAGCAGGTCGCGGACGGCATTCACGTATTCGGCCCGGTTCAACCGATGCGAGGCGACGCGCCCTGGATTGGGCGACGCCGCCGCGGCGCGGTCGAGCGCGCTCTCAATCGACGCGATGAACGCGTCCATCGACGCCGCATCGGGCCGGGGTGCACCTTCCGGCGGCATGGTCCGGCCCCGGAGCTTGCGCGCGACCTTTTCCAGGAGAGCCGCGTGCCGGCTGACGTCGGCGACGTCGACATTCGTGAGGACGAGATTGCCGCTCTTCAGGCGATCGTTGTGGCAGCCCACACAATACTTGTCGAGCAGCGCGCGTGACGGCGCCGGGCTGGCGACGGCCGCGGCTGTGCGCGCGGGTGGCGGGCTCGCGGCTCCCGCCTGCGGACCTGCCGCGTACGCGGCGGTGAACGGACGGTGCCCGGCGCCAATCGATGTGATGGCAAGAAGACCCAGCGCGATCAGGAATCTCGACATGCCCAGCCTCGAAGTGTGAAATACGGATTATACCTGCGGGGCATCCCGGACGGACGGATTTTGCTCTGCTTTCGCGGCAATACGATCTCAGAGCCGGTCAGGAACATCGACGAAAAGGTCACGATTTGTCACCACGCAGTTCATGGAGGTTTTTTCGGGATTCTCTCGTGATCTTTGTTATTCGGGCTCGCCGCGTGTGGCCGTCGAGGCCGCGCTTTTCGCAGACGGTCGGGCCTATTTGTTCTATGATTTGCGGAGCTCAGTCGGGTCAAAGCTGAACCGGCCCCTGGCTGGTTCCGGAGGGGACGTGCGCACCGCAATCAAAACCCTTGCTGGCTGCTGGCTAGTGGCCGTGCTGTCCGTTGCGAATCTGGCTGCGGCCGCAGAACGCGACACGCGGCTCGTCCAGGCGGCAGCCGATCAGGATCGGCAGACCGTCCGTGAATTGTTGAAGCAGGGCGTCGACGTCAACGCCGCGCGAGCAGACGGCGTGACGGCTCTCTTGTGGGCGGCGCACTGGAACGACCTCGACATGATCGACGCGCTGCTCAAGGCCGGGGCGAAGGTGAACGCCGCCGACGACTACGGTGTCACCGCCCTCACGCGCGCCTGCGAGAACACGAGCGAAGCCGCGGTGACCAGGCTCCTTGCGGCGGGCGCCAACCCGAATGCCGCGCAGAAGAGCGGTCTGACCCCGCTGATGGTCGCGGCGCGCACGGGCAACATCAATGTCGTGAAGGCGCTCCTGGCCCACGGGGCGAACGTCAACGCGGCGACCGCCGCCGCCGACGCGACGCCGTTGATGTGGGCCGTGGCGCAAGGCTATTCCGGCATCGTTCGAGTGTTGGTCGAGGGCGGCGCCAACCCGCGTGTCTCGACGGCGAAAGGTTTCACGCCCCTCATGTTCGCCGCGCGCAACGGGGACATCGAGATGGCGAAGCTGCTGATCGCCGCGGGCGTCGACGTCAACGAAAGGGGATCCGACGGTACGCATGTGTTGCCCTACGCCATCGTCAACGGGCAGGACAAGTTCGCGCTCTTCCTCATCGAGCAGGGCGCCAACCCGAACGGCACGATCAACGACATACCCGCGCTCCACACGGCGGCCGGCACCGTCAGCCCGTGGTTGAGCACCTGGGCGCGCCGCCACGGCGTGGGCGGGTCGTTGACGTTCGGCGCCCCCATCGCGAGCCTCGCTCCCGAGCGCAGGCTTGCTCTCGTCAAGGCCCTTGTCGCGAAAGGTGCCGATCCGAACGGCCGCATCAGTACGTCGGCGATGTTCATGGGCTACATCGGATATCCGAAAAAGGGGGCCTTTGAACCGTTCTCGACAGGCACCGGCGATCTCGTTGGAGCGACGCCGCTGTGGGTTGCGGCCTACACCGCCAACGGCAACGTCCCCAGAGTTGACCCGCGAATCGTGGAGACGACGGTCTCCGAGGCCACGGTCGATATCTTGAAGGTGCTGCTGGCGGCCGGTGCGAACCCGCACCTCACCACCGTGGACGGGACGACGCCGCTCATGGTCGCGGCCGGACTCGGCCGGCCGACCTTCTCGCCCGGCCTACAGCGGGGGAATCGCTCCGAGACGGCCGAGCAGGCAGTGAAGACACTGCTCGACGCCGGCGCGGACATCAATGCCATCAACGAGGCCGACTTCACGGCCCTTCACGGGGCAGCGTTCCGCGGTCTGAACGAGGTGATTCAGATTCTGGTGGACCGCGGCGCGGACCTCAACGCACGGGACTACAAAGGCCGCACCCCGTATCGGATCGCGGAAGGGTCCAAGCAGTCGTTCCAGTTCCAGGCGTATCCGGCGACCGCCGAATTCATCAAGTCGCTCGGCGCCAACACGCGGCTGGGCGTGGCCGGGACGGTTCAGGAGCGCGCGCGCGATCTGGCCGCGGCCGCGGCGGCCGCCTCGGCTGGCAGTTCGGGGCAGCAGCAGCCTCAGTAACGGGCCAGTCATCGTCAGTCGGGCCGACGGCGACCTCACGAATCGCGAGCGCGGGCAGCCGCAGAGGAAGCGGAGCCCACGGAGAAACGGCACCACGCAGGGAACGCAGAGGGCAGAGCCAGATCAGGTAATTCGAAACGCCACCGGTCGCTCGCTGGTGGACCGTTCGACTGGTCGGCCTGCTCGCGGGCCGACGTGCATGGATCGCAACCACCAAAAAGCAAACCGCAAACGATTCAGCGCGGCTTGCTTTTGGTGGTTGCGATCCATGCGCGCCGCGTTCCGCGGCCAGTCGAACGGGGTGCCACGCGACAATTAGCAAAATGCCTCTGCGCCTCAGCGTTCTCCGCGTGAGATCGTCTCCGCGCTCTTCGCTCGCTCGGCGTGGCGACGCCGAGCCCAACGAGAGACCGCAGAGACAAGTCAACGCCGAGTGCGCAGAGCACGCCGAGCGAGCTCTTATTTGACAATCGATGATGCGATGTTCGGGCTCTCAGGGTTTACATCGAGGGTACGCGTCTTCGGAATGATGACCAGGTCCATGTCCTCCAGCGGGATAGCTCCGAGCAGAACCTGATCTCCCATCACCAGCGCTCCAGCAAACCCGACTCGATTCTTGAATCGCAATTCAACCGGACCGACGTACGGAACCAGCTTTTTCGATCCGTCGGCCAAGGTAACTTCCTTTTCATCGATGGCCTCCAACCGCAGCTGGATCTGAACGTGGTCTGGAATGCAGAGGTGCAGCGCGCCTGAGTCAGCAAGCGC
>DASYQV010000061.1:0-3887 GCA_036005125.1 Vicinamibacterales bacterium | reverse complement strand
GTGTCAAGCTCTCGGTCCTCTCGCGGACCGGCAAAGAGGCGGTGGTGGCGATTCTGGGCCCGGGTGACTTCTTCGGCGAGGGATGTCTTGCGGGTCAGTCGCGGCGGATGGCCACAGCCTCGGCGCTCGTCGCGAGCACGGCGCTCGCCATCGAGAAGCCTCAGATGCTCGAGATGCTGCACACGCAGCCGACGCTCGCCACCCGGTTCCTCTCGCACATGCTGACGCGAAACATCCGCATCGAGGAAGATCTCGTCGACCAACTCTTCAATTCCAGCGAGAAGCGGCTCGCGCGCGCGCTCCTTCTTCTGGCGCGCTACGGCAAAGAAGGCCAACCGCTCCGTGTGACGCTGTCACAGGAGACGCTTGCCGAGATGGTGGGCACGACCCGCTCGCGCGTCAACTTTTTCATGAACAAGTTCCGCGATCTCGGGTTCATCGAATACAACGGAGACATCAAAGTCAACGCCGCGCTGCTGACCGTTGTCCTCCACGATTAAGGGTTCTCTGGGTTCCGTCCGACCACAGTCAGCGTCGCCGCCGGCGACGTGGTCTCGGCAGCTGCCAGACACGAATCGCTTGCATCGCTCGCCCGGCCACGCGGTTCGGTCGCTCAGTCCCGCAGTACGACGTTCAGCAGCGAACGGTGCACCTGGACGCCGTTGTTTCGTTCGCCGTGGCGCTCGAGGAATCCGAGCTTGCGGAACTTGTTCATCAAGGAATCGACCTTCCACCGGGTTGACCCGATCGTCTTGGCCAGGACGTCTCGCGAAATGGTCGGCAAGGCATAGTGCGTCGCCTCGCGCTCGTCGGCGTGTGCGAGAAGAAGAAGTATACGCGCGAGCCGCATTTCGCAGCGGTCGAAGATCCGGTCCGCAAGCGCTGCCTCGATCCAGTTGTGTCTGGTCAGCAGGTGCCAACGGAACCAGTACGACAGGGCCGATTCCTCGTGGAGCCGCCGACGCATCTCGGCAGTCTTCACCATCATGATCCTGCTGGCAGTCATCGTCTCGGCGGTCGTCGTGCGGCGGCGCTGTCCCGCCAATGCGCCTTCGCCGAAGAACGCGCCGGCGCCGAGGATGCCAACGACGGCTTGCCGACCTGCCTGGGACGTCACCGTCAACTTCACGCGTCCCTTCTCGATGTACATCACCACAGCGCACGGATCCCCCTGCGCGAAGATGGTCGTGAAGGGTTGGTAGCTTACACTCGTGGTCCCTACCTGCCGCGATGTGAGCAGCCTGCCTATGTTGCGCGCGGGCGCTCGTGGGTTTCTCGTGCTCATCTGGGCAACCTGCTGCTGCAGCGTCGCGTCACGGGACGACCTGAGCCCGTTCGGGCACTCGTCCATCAGGCATTCCGGGCCGGGCCACGCTGAAGCGTCGCGGCTGACCCGACGGCCCGTCCCGAGTGAGCAACGAGGGCCCGAATTGCGTCTGCCGGGCCGTGGCGCGCATTGCTCACGTCGCGAAGGACGTCATCGCCGGCGCGGTCTGTGACGCGAGACTGTTCTGCTAGAGCTGCCAGCGACATTGTCGTGGTGCCGCGACAGTTGTGCCGTTGGCCCGCACGACGTGGCCTCCGGCCACTTCCATCTGCGCCATCGTGGCGGCGCTGTGTTGACCCACAATACGCGGGACACTGCCGGCGAGCAGCTGCTGCGTGCGGAGCGCGGAGACGACCACGAACTCGTACGCGTTCAGATGTACTGGACGGATTACCATTCGCGCCCCTCGCTCCATTTCCCGAGTCCCGAAGCCGAGCGCGTCACCGCCGCGCCTCATGGATGCTCTCGCTGATGGTTTGCGCCGGATCAGTCCACAGGAGGAGGATGGCGAGAGGAGGTAACAAGCCGAACGTGGCCAGAGCGATGCCGCCTGTCCACGACAGATCGGCGACGATCGCGATTACGACCGCTGTCATCAACCACAACGTCGAGACCGTAACCTTGCTGTAAGGGAGTTCCATGCCTGTAAGCATACGATTGGTGTCATGGCGCAGTCTGTTCAAAAGTGCACGCCGGACCGACGTCCGATGTCTTGTTGCAGATCCGGGCAACAGGTACAAAATTCACGTTCCAAGCCGCATAGCGGTCCAATGCGACGAGACGAACGTGGCCCCGACACCGGGACCAGTTGACGTTACTGCGAGACGGGCTGCGCCTGCGTGTCGAGAAACCTGCGAAGCTCTGAATTGGCGGGGAAATCCTGAAGAAGCCTCGCGGCGGTGGCCCGCGCCTCGGCGACGTTACGCTCCCGTACCTGCATATCCCAGAGTGCGAAGCCGGCCTCGGCGTGCACGAACCTGTCGGCGTCCGCGGTCGCGGCCTCGCGGATGGCTCGCAGGGCGCGCTTCCTGTTGCCGCCCCCGAGCAGCCAGCGCGTGCCGCGTGGCATCTTCGTGTCGACGATGTAATCGATCCATGCGCGCGCCACCTTCGCCCGGACGTTGTGGGGATTCTGCGTCAGCACTTTGTCGAGCGATCGTCGCGCTTCCCAATACTCGTCCCAACCCGTCTTGCGGCCCAGCGTCCCGAGTTGGAGCCAGACGTAGTTCAGATCCAGCTTGCCCAGGAAGAACAGGGTCGCCTCGTCGTGCGGATGCACGTTGAGGCGCGCGCGCGCGATCTGCTGGCCGCGTCTCGTCTCGGCCACAAAGCTGGACAGGAGCTCCGCGCACGCGTCGCACAGCGCGAACGTCTCCTCCTTGTCGGAGGCGTCGCCCAGGGCGCGTCGAAGCTGAAAGAGCAGCGCAGAGGTTCGCAGCTCACAGGCGCCGAGAGCTTCGACGTCGGACGTGCACAGATCGGCGGTCACCGCCGCGGCGTCGGCGTAGCGGCCGCTGTAGAACATCCTCTGGGCAGCCTCCAGGTCCGGCGGCTCCGCCCTGCCGGCCCGGATATGCAGGGGGACCAGCGCCGCACCCGCGACGGCCGCGATCGTAACCATGATTCGTCGCATCCGGCACCCCTTTGCCAATGTTCGTTCGTCCAACTTGCGGACACGGGCAAATCGTCGTCTCGATCAGGAGCGTGTCGACCGCTCGAACGCGACGGTCCGGGCCGGCAGGTTCGGCATCGCCGTCCGTCCCGCCGCCGCCCACGCATGAGCGTGGTGGTCCATGCCGGAGGCGGCGCCCGTCCACCAGTCCCGCTCAACGTGGGCACGCTCCGGCAGCGCGAATCCGAGCAGCGCCTCCATCTGCTCGAACGTCAGGACGACGGTCGACGCGTAGCGATGTTCCAGGTAGGTGGAAAGCGACTGGTACTCGGCCGGAACAGACTTCGATCGCTGCAACGGGCCTGCAGAGGTTTGGCGCTCGGGAACCAGCGTCGCCCTGCGCCACCTTGTCGATACCCACTCGAGCAATGTTGCGATGGTCATCTTTCGTCGCGGTTGATGCGAAGGACGTGGCCTTCGTCCGAGGTCCCCGTGCAAGTCAGCACCGTGGCCTCGATTACTCATTTCCCACGGTCATCGTCATATCCGACACTACCACCGGCGCCAGCGCGCCCGCTGTCCACAAGTGAACAGCGCGATTTCGATGATCCGCAGACACTGGCAGCGCATCGCTTTCCTGAGTCCTGATCCTTCCGCGTATTCCTTGTCAGCGGTCAGCTCTCACCAAAGCCTCGACGAGAAGGGAATCCGTCATGAGCATCGACGTCCGCCGAGACGGGACGCGTGTGCCGCCTCTCATTCCCGGCGCCTACGAGCATGGTGCGTTGACCGACGCGCAGCCGGGCTCGATGGGTGGCCCCCCGTTCCCTTCAGCAAACGTCCCCATCGGTCCGAGCTCGATGGACGCCGCAACGATCGCCGAACGTGAGAAGGAAGGTGGCGGAGCGTTGAGTCAACGTCGCAAGGTCGATGTGCAGCCGCGGGCGA
>DASYQV010000060.1:0-4238 GCA_036005125.1 Vicinamibacterales bacterium | reverse complement strand
GGCCCGGCAAACACGCGGATCCCGTCCGTTGAGAGCTCATGGACACCGCTCCCGAGTTGACCGGTGTAGTCGCGTATCGAGCTCACGCCGACGTTGGCAGGCATTACGTGCAGCCCCTGGGCGAGGACGGTGGCCGCACCGCTGCGCCGCGGCCCGACGACGCGTGTGAGCGTGAACCATTGCCGGATGTTCAGGTCAGGGTCGTCGATCGAGGTGAGCGGCCCCGTGTTGTAGAGAAACGTGTTCGGGTTCATGATCTGGCGAGTTGAACCGGAACTGAAACGTGATGTCTTCCACGGCATCACCGGTGTTGTCCACCATGATTTCGTAGAGCACGTTGTCATCGAACTTCCAGAAATTGGGTCCCGAGCTCGGAAACTCCAGCGGGATGAAATTGGCGATCAGGACGACGCGGTCCGGCCGCTCCGGGCTCACGAACGCGTACACGTCCGTGTTGTCCGCGAGCGGATCCTGGCTGATGAGGGGCGCTTCGCGATGGCTCGACGCGGCAATGGGAAGCATCCACGCTCCCACGCCGGCGAGAGCCAGCAGGCAACATATGATTTTTCTCACAGACACCTCCTGCGCCTACTACGCGGAGGCGTGGCGCGGTGGATTCATGTCGACGCGACGTTTTTGGGTTTGTCCTTGATCGCGCGTTTCCCAGAGGCATAGGATGCGAGAGCTTTAACCCGGATTATTCATGATTCGTGATTCATGATTCTTGATTTCCGATCGGGATCCCAGAATCAAGAATCAAAAATCAAGAATCAAGAATCAAGAATGTCGTTAAGGAGCAACACCATGAAACGCCTCGGAATCAGCGGCGTCTGTCTGTCCGTTGGCCTGATCGTGGCGCTTGGCACCACAGTTGTGACCCAAAGGAATCAAAGAAACGAAGTGCCAGCATTCGAGTACGACGCTACGTGGCCAAAGCCCCTGCCGAACAACTGGCTGACGGGCAACATCGGCGCCATGGCGATCGATTCGAAGGATCACATCTGGGTGGCACATCGCCCGGGCTCGACGACAAGCCTCTCCGAGCGATACGGCCTTACGGGCGACGGTGAGTGCTGCTTTCCGGCCCCTCCGGTCCTCGAGTTCGACCAGGCGGGCAACCTCCTGCAGTCATGGGGCCCGATCCACGACGACAAGGGTCAGCTCCTGGGCAAGCAGGTCTGGGGTCCCCATCCGGAGGTGGAGTGGACGCTATCGGAGCACGGCATCTACGTCGACTACAAGGACAATGTCTGGGTGGGCAGCCAGAATCCGCCGTCGCAGGTTCTGAAGTTCACGCGCGACGGAAAGTTCATTCTCCGGATCGGCAAGGAAGAGTCCAAGTCGAGCAACGACACGATGAGCCTCGCGGGGCCAACGGGGCTGGTCGTCGATCCAAAGACGAACGAGCTGTTCATCGCGGATGGCTATCGGAACCGTCGCGTCATCGTCTTCGACGCCGACACGGGAGCCTACAAGCGTCATTGGGGCGCCTACGGCAAGCGGCCGCCGGATGGGCCGCTTGGAGGGAATCCTATCGAGGGGAAATATGACCCGAATGTGCGATCGCAGCAGTTTGCGACCGTGCACTGCGCGATGCAGAGCAAGGACGGCCTGTTGTACATCTGCGACCGCGTCAACAACAGGATTCAGGTGTTTCAAACAAATGGCACGTTCGTGCGGGAGGGTCTGGTCGCTCCTCAGACGCGAGGCTTCGGCGCCGTACATGCGCTCGCGTTCTCACCGGATAGAGAACAGCGCTTTCTATACGTGGCGGACGGCGCGAACAAGAAGGTCTGGATTCTCCAGCGCAACGATCTGAGAATCCTCGGTTCGTTCGGCACGGGTGGCCGCGGCGGTGGTCAGCTCCTCATCGCGCACGCGCTTGCCGTCGATTCCAAGGGGAACATCTACGTCGGCGAAACCATCAACAACAACCGGGTGCAGCGATTCAGGTTCACCGGAATGCGGCCGTCTTCTAGTAACTGAGCGTTCGATGCGTGGGCCAGATCTTTAGATCCAGCTGGTCTACAGAGCCGGGTCTGAAGACCCGGCCTACGTACACGCCGCACGTCACGCCTTCACCATCCCGACGAGATATTTCTCTCCGGTTGGCGCCGGCACTCCACCTGCCGGTTCGAGCGTGACGGCAACCGCCACCGGCGCTGGAATGTCTGGCGGCGTTGCAAAGACCACGGCGCTTCGGCCGTTGGCGTCGGGTGTGAGCAGGCCCGCACTGATTGGCGCCCGGGACGTGACCACCCACACCTGGTACACCCGTCCCGCGGGAGGAGCCGGCAGATCGGAAACGGTGAACACCATGCCGCGTGCGCGGCTCCAGAGCGCGCGGGCTCGTGCCTGCGGCGCGGCGGTCTGACCGGCGAGATCGATGCGTGCGAGGTCGGGCGCCGCAAGCACGGCCATCGCCGACTGTGCCTCGAGCGCCACCCGCCGCGCGTCGGCCATCGCGCGATCGACGCTCACCGCCTGCTGCATCGCGGAGTCGAGCCGCGCTTCGAGATCGGCGACGCGCCCCTGCAGTCGCGCCGCGTACGCGCCAACGCCGATCACAATCACCAGCATCGCCGCCAGAGGCAACCACACGCGGGCGTCGGTCCACACGGCTTTCGCGCGCGGACCGCGACGGATCTCCGCGCCTGGACGGGGTAACGCGGTTGCAGATGATCCGGTAATCGACGTCAGCACGCGATCGCGCAGCGCCGCCGATGGGTTCCGCTCGGGCACCGCGCGAGCCAGACCGACGACGACCGGCCGCAGGGAGCGGACCTCGGCTTCGCACTCGACGCACGAGGTCAGGTGGGCTTCGAACGTACGCCGCTCGTCGTGCTCGAGCGCGCCCAGCACGTACGCCCCCGCGAGCGATTTCAGCTCGTCGTGATCGGCGCTCATGCCTGTTCCTCCGCGAGCGCGTCGCGCAGCTTCAGCAGCCCGAGACGAATGCGTGTTTTGACGGTACCAAGCGGCTGCTCGAGCCGCTCGGCGATTTCCCGCTGACTCAGTCCCTCGTAGTACGCCAGCTCGAGCGGCAATCGCTGCATGAGCGGCAGCTCGCCAAGCGCGGCCCGTACCCGACGCGCCTGCTCCTCGGTCAGCAATTCCTCCGCGATGTTCGTGCCGGGCGCCTGGAGATCCTGCATCACCCGTTCGTCGCTCACGACCTGGCCCTCCGGCCTGACACGCCGCGCCCGAAGGCGATCGATCGCCCGCGTGCGCGCCATCGTCAGCAGCCACGCGGCCACGGGCCCGCGGGTCGCGTCGTACCGCGAAGCCTGCCGCCACGCTTGCGCGAACACATCCTGGACGACGTCTTCGGCTTCCGCCTCGTCGTCAATGATGCGGAGCGCAAGCGAGTAGACGGGCTTCGCGTGGCGGTCGTAGAGCCAGGCCAGCGCCGCCGCGTCGCCCGCAGCGAGCAGGCCGATGCACTCGAGATCCGCCGCCTGTCCCGCCCCGGATTCGACGCGGAAGCGGGCGAGCGCCGCAAGGAACATCACTCAAACACTCTACGCACGAAAACGGCGAACGGATTCATGGGTTGCGCGGATCCGAAGACCGGCGCCTGCAAGTTCCGTGTAGCCGCGAGTCTGTAGACCGCAGGCCGCCGACAACGCTCATTGGGCGTATCGTCCGACCATCTCCCGCCATGCCGGCGCCGGCTCAGGCGCGCCGCCCAGGCGCTCGAACACGATTTGCCTGGTCTCCAGGCGACGGCCGTAAAACCGCTCGTTCGCGTCGACATCCTGGCGAATGGTGCTCCCGGTGATGCTGATGCCCGCAAAGACGCCGCGGGCGCGCGAGTAGCTGAGGATCTGAGCCCGCAACTGGAGATCGGTCGCCGCCTGCGCGTCGCGGCCGACCGGGCCAGCCGCCACCGACGCATCCGCGCCGATTTTGAACTGGTTGCGCACCAGGTTCTCGAGACCGCGGCGATCCATGATGACGAGCACCAGGTCCGTGGCCTGCCCACCGATCTGCAGGCCAACGCTGCCGCCCGTGAGCGTGAGGAACGCGGGAGCCGACCACGTGCCGCTTTGACCGCGCGCGCTCAGAATCCCTCGGCCGCGCATCCCGCCAACCACGAAGCCCGCCTTGAACGTGGAAGGAAACACCGCGATCCCTTCCGCCTTGCCAAGAATGGATTGCGGAATCGCCTTGTCCTCGGCCGACATGATTTCCTGGAAGACGGCCGTCGCGGCGCTGACCCGCTGCGCCTCATCGGT
>DASYQV010000059.1:0-29340 GCA_036005125.1 Vicinamibacterales bacterium | reverse complement strand
GGAATCCGCGACGCCTGGCCGAGCGTCTCGGGATGAACCTGTGTCAGGCGCTGCACGACCTCGCGCGAGAGTCCCGGCACGCGCGCGAACGGGAAGTCCACAGGAATGCGGCGGCGCCCTTCGCGGCGCAGACGTTCGGCCCGCGAGGCTTCCTGCTTGAGATATCCGGCATACTTGACGGTCGTTTCAAGGCTCGCCACGTCGAGATCGCCAGACGTCTCGTCGACCGCCAGCGACACGTCGCCGTTCTCGCGCAACACCTCGAGCCGCACCGAGGGCGTGCGCAGCGCCTGCGCCGCCGAGACGCGATCGCCCTTGTCCGTCCGTATGAGCGTTCGCTCGAGGGCATCGAGGTTGTGCGCGTACCGCACCCGTCGCGCTTCGAATCTCGCCCAGCGCACGTCATCTACCAACCCGATCTCACGGCCTGCCGGCGTCAGCCGAAGATCCGCATTGTCGATCCGAAGCAGCAGACGATGCTCCGCACGCGAAGTGAACATTCGATAGGGTTCGAGACACCCACGTGTAATCAGGTCGTCCACGAGGATGCCGATGTAGGCCTCGTCGCGGCCGAGCGCGAACGGCGCGTCACGCTTCACCACGCGGGCGGCATTGATCCCCGCCATGAGCCCCTGCGCCGCGGCCTCCTCGTATCCCGACGTTCCGTTGATCTGCCCCGCGAGAAACAACCCGCGGACGCGGTACGTCTCGAGTGCCGAGGTGAGCTCCGTCGGTTGAATGAAGTCGTACTCGACCGCATAGCCCGGACGCAGCATGACGGCGTCCTCGAGACCTGGCAGCGCATGGACGAGCGCCTCCTGCACGTCACGCGGGAGGCTCATCGAAAACCCGTTGACGTAGATCTCGTCGACGTCCAGCCCCTCGGGCTCGAGATAGATCTGATGCCGCTCCCGATCTGGGAACCGCATGATTTTGTCCTCGAGCGACGGACAGTAACGCGGCCCGATTCCATGAATCTGCCCGTTGTAGAGCGGGCTGCGCCCGATGTTCTCTCGCACCAGCTCCCCTACGCGATCCGTCGTATAGAGCAGCCAGCACCGGATCTGATTGCGGAGCGCCGTGGGCGTGAGAAACGAGAACGGCACCGGCTGCGGATCGCCGGTCTCTTCCGCGAAGACGTGCGTGGCGACGCACCGTGCGAAATCGATGCTGCCCCGGTGCAGCCGCGGCGGGGTGCCTGTCTTCAGCCGACCCCACATGAATCCAAACGATTTCAGCGACTCGGCCAGCTCGCATGAGGGCGGCTCACCAGCGCGGCCCGCGGGGCGCCGTTCCGGACCGACGTGCACGAGACCGTTCAGAAATGTGCCGGTCGTCACGACCAGCGCATCGCATGCGTACTCGTCGCCGTCTTCCATCGCGAGGCCGGCGATCCGCCCGTGCTTCACGAGGACACGACCAGCCTTCCCCAGCAACCACGCTATCGACAACTCGCGCTCCAGGACGTTCCTGACCCAGATCGAGTATCGCCGCTTGTCAGCCTGCGCGCGCGGCGACCACACCGCGGGACCGCGGCTCCGATTGAGAAGCTTGAACTGGATACCCGTGGCATCGATCGCGAGCCCCATCAGGCCGCCAAGCGCGTCGATCTCGCGAACGAGATGTCCCTTTGCCGTTCCGCCGACGGCGGGATTACACGGCATGTGAGCCACCGTCTCGCGCGAGAGGGTGCAGAGCCCGACGCTGCAGCCAAGACGTGCCGCGGCCCACGCGGCCTCCACGCCCGCATGCCCGGCGCCGACAACGATGACGTCGAAATGCCCCATGGCGTTCTACTTGCCTATACAGAACCTCTCGAAAATGTGCTCCAGCAGATCATCGGTCGTGCGGGTGCCGGTGATCTCTTCGAACGCTGCTCGCGCGTGCTGTAGATCGACGAGCACGAATTCTTCGGGTGTTCCGCCCGTCGATGATGCCTGCTCGGCCCGCTTGAGACTCTCGCGGGCCTCTTCGAGCAACGCGATGTGCCGCACGTTCGAGATCGCCGGCGCATCGCGCCATTCCTCGCCGCCGCCGAGCTCCTCGACAATCGCCGCCCGCAGCGCGTCCATACCCTCGCCAGTAACTGCGGAAACCAATACCGTCTGCCCGCCATACTTCGGCGGTCCGTTCCATGACGCGGGAAGATCACACTTATTCAACGCGACTACCCGGGCTCGGCCATCCGTGGCGGCAAGGAGTCTCGCATCCTCGGCGGTCATGTCCTTGGAGCGGTCCAGCACGAGGAGCACGACATCGGCGACGCCCGCGGCCTGCCTTGCACGTTCGACACCTTCCCGCTCGACAAGATCGCCAGTATCGCGCACTCCAGCCGTGTCCACGATCGTCACGAGCACGCCGTTCAGATCCATGCGCTCGGTCAGGAGATCGCGCGTCGTTCCGGGAAGCTCGGTGACGATTGCGCGGGATGATCCGACCAAGTTATTGAAAACACTTGACTTACCAACATTCGTCCGCCCCGCGATGACCACCTGCGCGCCTTCCCTGATCAGCCGGCCTCTTCGCCCGTCGTGGAGCAGGGTCTCTACCTGGGCGCGCACCGCGCCAATCGCCTGCGCCAGCGTCGTCGGCTCGATGAAGTGATAGCCCTCGTCCGGGAAGTCGAGCGATGCCTCCAGTCTGGCAATCAAGTCGAAGAGCACGTCGTTGATGCCGCCGATTCGTCGCGTCAGCGTTCCCTCGAGTTGGTCGAACGCGGTCCTCGCCTGCAGCGGGGTTGCGGCCTCGATGAGATCCGCGACCGCCTCCGACTGCACCAGATCGAGCCGGCCATTGAGGAAGGCTCGAAGCGTGAACTCGCCGGGACGCGCGAGACGCGCGCCCCCGGCGACAGCGGCTTCGACGATCGCGCGCAGCACGGCCGGGCTCCCGTGAGCGCTGATCTCGAGGACGTCCTGTCCGGTATACGAGTGCGGCGCTACAAACAGAGTGGCAATCACATCGTCGACGCCGCGAACGCGCGTGAACGTGGCGTGCCGCGGTGCGAGCGCCGTTCCCGGATCGAGGAGCACGCCCGCAATCACGCGACTGCAGGGTCCGCTGAGCCGAACGACACCCAATCCGCCCCGTCCTGGCGGCGTCGCTATGGCGACGATCGTGTCGTCGGGAGAAAACATCTCAACTGGTTTGACGTGGTGACGGAACGAGTGGCGTCTACCTCTTGAGCGAGATGATGACCGTCTTCATGAATGCGTCGCCGATGCTCTCGGAGGTGACTGTCGGGTCTTCGGCGATCGCGAGATGAACGATGCGGCGCTCGTACGGATTGAGCGGGCCCATCTCCTGCGGCGCGCTCGTGCTGCGCGCCTTCTCCGCCATGAAGCGCGCCATCTGCCGCAGCTCTGCGTCCTTGTCCTTCCGAAAGCCCATGCAGTCGATGACGATGCGGTTGTCATCGCCGAGCTGCTTTCGAAAGGCCGTCGCCACGATGTGCTGCAGCGCCTGGAGACCCTCTCCGCCGCGGCGGATGAGCGCGCCGCCATCCTCACCTTCCAGGTTGATGCGGGTTGCTTCGCCCGTCTCCTCGATCGAGGTGGTGAGTGCAAGACCCATCGCCTTCACCACGTTCTGTACGAACTCGGCTATCTGCGTGTTGAGTGACATAGTCGGCCGCGCGCGGAAGACCCGCATTCACTCTCATCACTACGATCGCTTTTCTGCCTGTCTGGTCCGTCCCGAGCCCGCATTCTTCAGGCGGCGTTCGGCCGGCGGGCGCGCAACGTGTACGGTCGGCGGTCCAATCAGCCAGTTCGTGAAGTACTGCTGGCCGATTGCCCACAGATTGCTGACGAACCAGTAAAGCACCAGCCCGCTCGGCGCTCGGAGAAACATGAAGCTGAAGACGAGCGGCATGATCATCATCATGCGCTGCTGCGTCGGGTCTGCGGATGTCGGCGTGATCTTCTGCTGCCAGAACATCGTCGCGCCCATGAGAACGGGCGTGATGTAGTACGGGTCGTGCTGCGACAGATCGTGAATCCATCCGCCGAAGCCCGCCCCGCGCAGCTCGATTGCAGCCGACAGAAGCGAGTAGAACGCGAACAGCACCGGCAGCGTCAGGAGCATCGGCACGCATCCGCTGGCAGGGTTCACGCCCTTTTCGCGATAGAGATTCATGATCTCCGTGTTCATCTTCTGGCGTGCGGGATCTGTGACCTTCAGATCCGCGTACCGGTCCTGAATGGCCTTGAGCTGCGGCTGCAGGGCCTGCATCTTCCGCATCGACACGACGCTCTTCTGGCGGAGCGGGAAGATCGCCAGGTTGATGAGGATCGTGAGAATGATGATCGCCCAGCCGTAATTGCCGACAAACCCGTACACCCATTTCAGGGCGCCGAGCAGTGGCACCGCCAGCCACGCAAAGAAGCCGAATTGAATCGCGCGCACCAACTCGCCATCAACGGACTTGAGCACATCGAACTGCTTCGGGCCGAAGTAAAAGCTCACGCCGTTCGGCGGCTGCGCGAACCGGTAGGTATGCGCGAGAAGCTGACGCTGGCGGGTTGGATCGGAGGAGACCGGTAGTGTAACCGGGCGATATTCGATCCGCGCCTGCGGAGGCCTGACCGCCGCGGCGAGGAAGTAGTGGTCGTCGACGCCTGCGAATCGGAACGAGCCCTCGTACACCGGCTGCTCGGGTATCTTCGACGCGGCCACGCGGACGACGTCGTCGCCGTTGTGAAGCATCGCCTGCGGTGGTTGAACGTAGTTGCCGGTGAAGAAGCTTCCGCCGCCACTCGTCGCGCCGACGTCGCCGAGACCGGGACCCCACTGCACGAACGGATTGAGTGGAGGGCCGTCGCCCTGACGTACGGTGGCGCTGAAGGTAATCACATAGGACTCGGGATCGAGACGGAATTCCTTCCGCACCTTCAGACCCGAGGCGTCCTCGAATTCGAAGACGAGAAGCGCTGGCTTCCCCGGCGTATCACCCTCATGTGTGACCACTCGATACAACGCACTGTTCAGGATTGGCGTCAGACCTCCCTCGTCAATGCGCAGCGAAAAGGGGAGCGGTTGGTCGGGAGGCTGATCGGTTGGCACCAGGTTGACCGGCTCGCCGGCGTCATCACGGTACGTCTTGAGAAGCCACTGTCTGATTCGGGCGCCGCGGTTGGTGAAGACCGCGCGCACGGTCGTGGTGTCCAGCACGACATCCCGCTCGGAGCTCTCGCCGACGATGGGCTTGATCGTCGCTGGCGCGGTCGCCGCCGGAGCGGCCTCCGGCGGTCCCGGCTGCGCACCCGATGCCGGGGATGTCTCGGATGATGCAGGAGGTGAGGAAGGCGATCGCGTTGGCGGCGGCGAAGGGACAAAGATCGCCTGATAGGCGTAGAGCACGATGAACGAGAGAAAGATCGCGATGAGGACCCTGCGTTCCATTAGGACCGATCACCTGTGGTTCGGCCCGAAACCGGGTCGAAGCCGTAGCCGCCAAAGGGATGACAGCGTGCGAGACGGCGCAGGCCCAGGCCGATGCCCTTGAGCGCACCGTGCGACCGCACCGCCTCGACCATGTAGGCCGAACAGGACGGCTCGAACCGACATGACCCCGCAAATAGCGGCGAGAGAAGTACCTTATACGCGCTGATCAGCGCCACGACGACGTGGGCCGCGACCGTCGGGGCGTTGACGCGGCGACGCCACATCCGTCGCGCTGCGCCTGAGGACGGCGTGGTAGTCGGCTTCGAGTCTGGAGAAGGGAACATCTAGTAATTCCCGACGCGGGACGATGACGATGTCATAACCGCCGGCGATCTTCTGGCGCCTGAAGAGTTCCCGCGCCAGGCGCTTGGCGCGATTTCGGACAACGGCGCTGCCAAGTTTCCGCGTGGCGGCGACGCCGAGCCGCGTCTGGGATGATCCGGTCCGGAGCACGAAGACCGTCATGAAACGGCCGGAAATACGGGCGCCCTGACTATAGACACGCTCGAAATCCGGACGGCGGCGGATTCGCTCGACTCGGGCCAGTCCCTGTGTGCTCATCGAGGACCGCCCTGTTTCGAACGCCCGTTGGACGGAGCAATCGTCGCTAGCGCTCGTCTGAAACCGTCAGGCGCTTGCGACCCTTGGCGCGACGCCTGGCCAGCACAATTCGACCGTTCTTGGTCGACATCCGGACGCGGAATCCATGCGTCTTCTTCCGCCGGCGGGTATTGGGTTGAAAAGTCCGTTTGCCTTTCATGATCGCCTATATCTTCACAAATCTGACTCGACGAACTTTAAATACTAGACATGCCGGAAGCAGCGTGTCAACGAAACTGGGTGGCGCGTCAGGCTTGTGCTACAGTCGCGGGTTCACGCGGGCGTTAGAGACCCCATGAGCATTCGGTTTGTCCCCCCAAGTTTTCCACACCTGTGGAAAACACTGTGGAAAATCGGCCGCGAGCAGACGCGATCGCTGCGCAAGGGCCGAATAACGGCCACTTTCGATAGGGCGACGCCTGCCAGGTGCCGAAAAATCGGCCCGGGCTCGTTGAAGACGTAAACAAAACGTAACGGTAGAGTTTCCAGCCGGCCAACGACCTGATTTCTTTGGGCATACCGTCATGGCGGCCAGTATCTGGGATTTAATCCTCGCCCGCATCGAGACCAAGGTTAACCGGCACAGCTTCCAGACGTGGTTCAAGCCGACGAGCTTCGACGCCGATTCGGGCCAGGTCATCACTGTTCGCGTTCCCAATCCGCTTTTCAAGGACTGGCTCATGAAGCACTACTCGGTCGTCCTGACCGAAGCGCTGGCCGAAGTCCGCCGGTCTGACGCGAAAGTCCGATACCTTCCTGACAGCGCAGCAGAGGCAACCGATGGCGACCCGGCTGAGGTCGCCGCAACGCCGACAAGCACCGATGAGGCGCTTGCCGTGACCTCCACGACGCCGGGTGGACTCAACCCCCGTTACACGTTCGACACGTTCGTCGTCGGACCGTCGAACCAGTTCGCGCATGCTGCGTGTCGGGCGGTGGCGGAAGCACCGTCGCGCTCATACAACCCGATGTTCATCTACGGCGGTGTCGGTCTCGGAAAGACGCACCTGATGCATGCGGTCGGACAATACGTGCTCGAACATGATCCGGCGTTGAAGCTCACTTACATCTCGTCCGAGCGCTTCATGAACGAGATGATCAATGCGGTTCGCTACGACCGTATCCTCGAATTCCGCGAGCGCTATCGCAGCGTGGACGTCCTGCTCGTCGACGATATTCAATTCGTGTCGGGCAAGGAGGGGACGCAGACGGAATTCTTCCACACCTTCAATGCCCTGTACGATGCGCAAAAGCAGATTATCCTCAGCAGCGATCGCCCGCCTCACGAAATTCCCGCTCTCGAAGAACGCCTGCGATCACGCTTCGAATGGGGATTGATTGCCGACATCCAGCCACCGGATCTCGAAACGAAGGTCGCAATTCTGAAGAAAAAAGCGGAGAACGAGGTGGTGCCGCTTCCGGACAACGTGGCTATCTACATCGCAGGACGCATCAAATCGAATGTCCGCGAGCTCGAAGGATCGCTCGTCCGCCTCATTGCGTACGCATCGCTCACGGGCAATGAGATTTCACTCGAGCTCGCGCAGGACGTGCTGAAGAACGTCCTCGACCAGGATGAAAAGGCAGTCACCATCGAATCCATCCAGAAGTTCGTGTCGGATTACTACCAGCTCAAGATCGGCGAGCTGAAGTCCCGCAACAACTCGAAGTCGATCGCCATGCCTCGCCAGATCGCGATGTACCTCTGTAAATCCCTCACGCACGCATCCCTGCCGGAGATCGGCCGCAGCTTCGGCGGCAAGCACCACTCGACCGTCATCCATTCGATCAAGAAAGTCAACGACATGCGGAAGCGCGATGAAAATTTCAACAACCTGATCAGCAGTTTTCTCGAATCGATTCGATGATTTCCGCACCGATCCACAGCCCATCCGCGGCGCTCGTGTTGATGAATTCCACGCGGCAATTTTCGCACACAGAGTGCGACGAAACGCCAGCTGATCCGGCAAAAACGGACACACGTTAAACGCCTGAAAAATAATGGTTTATTAACTATCACCACGTTTTGCACACGCCTATATTTCTTGTATAATTCTGTATCTCTTCTGATCCTCTTGTCAGGGTCCGTATCCCGCGGACGAATCGCTCCGCCCCGAGGTCACCGCACGCCTATGGAACTCGTTGTCCGGAAGAATGAGCTTCTGCGAGAACTGCAACTTTTCCAGGGCATCGTCGAACGCAAGAACACCATTCCCATTCTTGCGAATGTGCTGCTCGAAGCAAAGGGTGATCAGGTGCGCATGCTTGCGACCGATCTCGAGGTCGCACTCCGGAGCCAGTGTCAGGCATCGGTTTCGAAGGGCGGTTCGTTGACGCTTCCGGCGAAGAAGCTCTACGAGATCGTCAAGGCGCTGCCGGAAACGGACGTCAGAATCGAGCAGGACAAGAACGGCGTCAAGGTTGCGGCCGATCGTTTCGACTCGCGGATGCAGACACTGCCTCGCGAGGACTTTCCCACATTGCCCGAGGCCAGCGGGGCTCGCCGCGCGATGCTGCCGCGCACGCAACTGAGGGAGATGGTCGAGAAAACGCAGTTTGCAATCACTGGAGAGGACACGCGGTATTTTCTCAACGGCGCGTTGTTCGTGCTCCGTGGGCAAACGATGAGCCTCGTGGCGACCGATGGCCACCGCCTTGCTCTGGTGACTGTCAACCGAACGGGTACTGACGATGAGGTTAAAGACGACGAGGAAGTGAAGGTCATTCTTCCGAAGAAAACGCTGCTCGAGCTTGGCAGGCTGTTGATCGAGGGTGAGGGAGACATTCACTACGAGCGCGGCGAGAATCATCTTTTCTTTGGGGTCGGCAGCCGAATGCTGATCTCGAGGATGATCGACGGTCAATTTCCTGCGTACGAACGCGTAATTCCGAAGGGCAACGACAAGCTGATCGAGTTCGAGCGCGAGCGGCTCACCAACGCGATCAGAAGGGTGGCGCTTCTGTCGAACGAACGCTCGCGTGCCGTCAAGTTCGAGATCGACAAGGGTAAAGTCGAGGTCACGTCCAGCAGTTCGGAGTTTGGCGAGGCGCGTGAGCAGATCCCGGTGGACTATACCGGCACAGCGCTGGCAATCTCATTCAATGCGCAGTACGTCCTGGATTTCCTCAACGTCGTCGAGACGGATCTCGTCTCGCTGTCGCTCAAGGACGAGGTGAGCCAGGCCGTGATGAAGCCCGTCGGCGGCGAGGGGTACGACTACACGTACGTCATCATGCCGATGCGGATCTAAGGAACACGTGGCACATTCGAACGAGCAGACACAGGTCGGCGCCATCCTGACGCCCGATTCCGAATCCCCCGCGGCCAACGGCAACGGCTCCGCCGACGATTACGGCGCGGACAAAATAAAGGTTCTCGAGGGCCTGGAGGCCGTCCAGAAACGGCCTGCTATGTACATCGGCTCGACCGGCGCGCCCGGGCTCCACCACCTTGTCTACGAGATCGTCGACAACTCCATCGACGAGGCGCTTGGGGGGTTCTGCGACCAGATCAACGTCACAATCCACATCGACAACTCGGTGACGGTCGTCGACAACGGCCGCGGGATTCCGGTCGATCTCCACGAGAGCGGCAAGTCGGCGGCCGAGGTCGTGCTGACCGTCCTGCACTCCGGAGGCAAGTTCGACAACGACAGCTACAAGGTGTCGGGCGGCCTCCATGGCGTCGGCGTCTCGGTCGTCAACGCGTTGTCGGAGCGGCTCGAGCTCGAGATCTGGCGCAACGGTCAGGTTTACCAGCAGAGTTACGAACGGGGCAAATCGCTCGGCGATCTCGAGGTCACCGGCACGACGCAGCGCCGCGGCACGAAGGTCACGTTCAAGCCCGATCCGCAGATCTTCGAGACGACCGAGTACAGCTTCGACACGCTGGCGCAGCGGCTGCGTGAGCTGGCGTTCCTCAACGGCGGCATTCTCATCACGATTCTCGACGAGCGCGACGGAAAGAGCCACAAGTTCGAGTATGACGGCGGCATCGTGTCCTTCGTTCAGCATTTGAACAAGAACAAGGCGGTGGCGAACGACAAGCCGATATTCATGAAAGGCGAGAAGGAAGGCATCGACGCGGAGATCGCGCTGCAGTGGAACGACAGCTACTCGGAGCTCGTGTTCACCTTCGCCAACAACATCAACACGCACGAAGGCGGCACGCATCTGTCCGGCTTCCGCTCCGCGCTGACGCGCACGATCAACTCGTACGCGACCAAGAACAATCTGACGAAGGATCTCAAGGACGCGAGCATCAGCGGCGACGACATCCGCGAGGGGCTGACGGCGGTCATCAGCGTGAAGATTCCACGGCCGCAGTTCGAGGGGCAGACGAAGACGAAGCTTGGGAACACCGAGGTCAAGGGGATCGTCGAGACGATCATCAACGACAAGCTCGGGCAGTATCTCGAGGAGAACCCGGCGGTCGCCAAGCGGATTATCGGCAAGGCCGTCGACGCGGCCCGTGCCCGCGAAGCGGCGCGCAAAGCCCGCGATCTGGTGCGCCGCAAAGGCGCCTTGGACGGGAGCAGTCTCCCCGGAAAGCTCGCCGACTGTCAGGAACGCGACCCCGCCCAGAGCGAGATCTATATCGTCGAGGGTGAATCCGCCGGCGGCTCGGCCAAGCAGGGACGCGACCGACGCTTTCAGGCCATCCTGCCGATCAAGGGCAAGATCCTCAATGTCGAGAAGGCGCGCTTCGACAAGATGCTGAGCAGCGACGAGATCAAAACGATGATCGCGGCGCTCGGGTGCGGCATCGGCCTCGAAGACTTCGACATCGAGAAACTGCGGTATCACCGCGTCATCATCATGACCGACGCCGACGTCGATGGCGCGCACATCCGGACGCTGCTGCTGACGTTCTTCTACCGGCAGATGTCGCAGCTCATCGATCGGGGCCATATCTACATCGCTCAGCCGCCGCTCTTCCGCGCCAAGCGCGGACGCACCGAAACGTATATCAAGGACGAGCGCGAGCTCGAAACGTTTCTCGTGCGCCGTGCGGTGGAGTCGCGGGCTGTCAGGCTCAGCGACGGCAGCGAGGTGTTTGGAGAGACGCTCGAGCGCCAGATCCAGCGGATGATGGCGTATCGCAAGCTGTTGCAGCATGTAACGCGCAGCGGCAACCCTCCCGAGATCGTCACGGTGCTCCTGCAGATGGACGCCCGTGACAAATCGTTCTTCGAACAACGCGGGCGGCTCGATGTGCTCGCGGCGCGGATGACGACGCCGACGCGCACCGTCTCGGTGACACGCGACGACGAGCACAACGCCTATTTCCTCGCGATCGAGGACCGGTCGCTCGGTTATCCGCGGCAGTACGCCATCGGTGTCGAGTTCATCAGCTCCGGAGAGTACCGAACGCTCCATGCCGCGTACCGCGAGATTCAGGATGTGCGGTTCCCGGTCGTGGTGCACGCCACCGCGGCCGGCAACGGGGACAGGGAAGACTCGACGCGCGAAGATGCCGTGCTCGAAGAGACGTCGCCTGACGAGGCCGGGACGGCCGCGGCCGACGACACGGCCATCGGCGGCGCTCCGATCGACGACACGACCAAGCTCGCGGCCGAGCCGAAGGATCGCGTGGCGGCCGCCGCTGGCGTCCCTGCGCGCGTCAGGAAGGAACCGGACGTCACGTTGCAGGACGTTGACGCATTCGTCGAGTTCTTCATCACGGCCGGCAAGAAGGGGATCGCGATCAACCGCTACAAGGGACTCGGCGAGATGAACCCGGACACGCTGTGGACGACGACCATGGACCCCGACAACCGGACGCTCCTGCAGGTCCGCGCCGAGGACCATACCGAGGCGGACCAGATGTTCACGACGCTGATGGGCGACCAGGTCGAGCCGCGTCGCAAGTTCATCGAGGACAACGCGCTCGACGTCAGGAACCTCGACGTCTAATAGCCGTGTACGCAGGCCGCATCTTCAGATGCGGCTCAGCGCATGCCAGGTCTGAAGACCCGGCCTACGTACCTGAGGCCTGATTCCTAAGGCCTTCCGGGCCTGATGCCTGAGACGGCCCTGATCCCTGAGGCCTGATTTCTGAGGCCTTCTTTCTTCATGAGCACACCTGCACCAAATCGAATTCCCGTCAACATCGAAGACGAAATGAAGCGCTCGTACATGGATTACGCCATGAGCGTAATCATCGGGCGAGCGCTGCCCGACGTGCGCGACGGCTTGAAGCCCGCGCACCGCCGCGTGCTCTTCGCGATGCGGCAGATGGGCCTCTTGTCGAACCGTGCGTATCGCAAGTGCGCGAAGATCGTGGGCGAGGTCATCGGCAACTACCATCCGCACGGCGACGCGCCCGCCTACGACACCCTGGTGCGCCTCGCCCAGGACTTCAACATGCGCTATCCCCTGGTTCAGGGCCAGGGAAACTTCGGCTCGATCGACGGCGATCCGCCGGCGGCCTACCGCTACACGGAGGCCCGCCTGCAGGCGCTCGCCGAGGAGATGATGGCGGATCTCGACGAGGAGACCGTCGACTTCGTCCCGAACTTCGACGAAACCACCGAGGAACCCACGGTTCTCCCGACGCCGTTTCCGAACCTGCTCGTCAACGGGTCCACCGGCATTGCCGTCGGCATGGCGACGAACATCCCCCCGCACAACATGCGGGAAGTCATCGAGGCGGTCGTCTGGACGATTGAATCGGCGCAGTCAGAGGCCCCCCCGACGACCGCCGAAAAGCAGCGCAAGCTCCTCGAGCTCGTGTCCGGCCCGGATTTCCCCACCGGCGCCTACATCGTCGGACGTCAGGGGATTCATCAGGCGTATCTCACCGGCCGCGGCGCCGTCGTCATGCGCGCGAAGGCCGAGATCGAGGTAAGCAAGAAAGGGGATCGGTCGTCACTTGTCGTCACCGCGATTCCCTATCAGGTCAACAAGGCAAAGCTGATCGAGCGCATCGCGGAGCTGGTGCGGGAGAAGACCATCGAGGGTATCTCGGATATCCGCGACGAGTCGGACCGCGACGGCATGCGGATCGTGATCGATCTGAAGCGGGGCGAGATCAGCGACGTCATCCTGAACAATCTCTACAAGCACACGCAGCTCCAGAGCAGTTTCGGGGTGATTCTCCTCGCCATCGTCGCGGGGCGGCCGAAGGTGCTCACGCTGGTCGAGCTGATCGACACCTTCATCGAGTTCCGCCGCGAGGTCGTGCTGCGCCGGACGGAATTCGAGCTCCGCAAGGCGGAGGCGCGCGCCCACATCCTCGAGGGGCTGAAGACGGCGCTCGATCACCTCGATGCGGTGATCGCGCTGATCCGCGGCGCCAGGAATCCGGCGGATGCGCGGGCCGGACTGACCACGCAGTTCGGCCTGAGCCAGATCCAGGCGCAGGCGATTCTGGACATGCAGCTCCAGCGGCTGACCGGCCTCGAACGGCAGAAGATCCTCGACGAGCTGGCGACGGTTCTCGCGACGATCGAGCGCCTCCGGGCGATTCTCTCGAGCGAGAAGCTCGTGATGGAGATCGTCGTCAAGGAGCTTCGCGCGGTACAGGAGAAGTACGGCGACGCGCGTCGTACCGAGATCCTGGCCGAGGCAGGCGAGTTCCGGATCGAGGATCTGATCGCCGAAGAGGACATGGCGATCACCGTCAGCAACACCGGTTACATCAAGCGCACCGCTATTACGAACTACCGCAACCAGCGGCGCGGCGGTAAGGGTCGGATCGGGATGCGGACGCGCGAGGAGGATTTCGTCAGCCACCTCTTCGTCGCGTCCACCCACGCGTACATCATGATCTTTTCGGACCGAGGCCGGGCCTACTGGCTGAAGGTGCACGAAATCCCCGACGTCGGTCCGGACGGACGAGGCAAGGCAATCGCCAATCTCGTGTCGATGGAGGAGGGGGAACGGATCGCTGCGCTTCTGGCGGTAAAGGAGTTCGAGCCCGACAAGTTCGTGGTGATGGGCACGCGCCACGGCATCGTCAAGAAAACCGAGTTGGCCGCGTTCAGCAATCCGCGCGCGGGCGGCATCATCGCGATGGGCGTCGAAGAGGGAGACTCGGTCATCGCCGTGCAGGTATCCGACGGCGGCGGCGAGATCTTCATCGGTACGCGTGACGGTATGGCCATCCGCTTCCCGGAAACCGACGTGCGGCCGATGGGCCGGTCGGCGTACGGCGTTCGCGGCATTTCCCTGCGCGAGGGGGACGCCGTGGTGGCCATGGAGGTCCTGAAGCCGGGCGGGACCATCCTGACGGTGACCGAGCGCGGCTACGGCAAGCGCACGGAGCTCGAGGAGTACCGCGTTCAGTCCCGAGGGGGCATCGGCACCATCAACATCCAGACGACCGAGCGAAATGGCCAGGTGATCGGGATTACGCAGGTGGTCGACGAAGACGAGCTCATGCTCATCACCCAGCAGGGCAAGATTCTGCGCATGGTCGCCCGGGACATCCGAACGATCGGCCGTGCGACCCAGGGCGTGACGCTGATTGACATCGAGGGAGATGACCGTGCCGTCTCCATCGCGCGGCTTGCCGAGAAAGACGAAGAGTAGTAGGCTCCCCCTGAATCATTTTGTGATTGGTGATTCGTGATTCATGCTTTGAGCTGTCGACAATCACAAATCACAAATCACGAATTACAAATCGCGAATCGTAGAGGAGGCCTTCCGTATGGAACGGTCGAGAGTCCGTTCGTTCGTCCTGCTCGCGTCAGCGATCGGCGGCTTCGCCCTCATGGCCGCTGCGTGCGGATCGTCTGGGCCGGAGAAGCAGATTCTCACGAACTTCTTCCGCGCAGCGCGCGTACGCGACAACACGACGCTCGCGAACATCTCTGCCGTGTCGTTCGACGCCCGGACCATTGGAACGGTCCAGGACTTCGAGATCACGAAAACGGGCGAGGAGCAGCGCCGGACGCTGCAGATCAAGCAGCTGATCGACGAAGAAGCGCAGGCGAAACAGGCGGATGACGAATTCGCCAAGAAGAAGCGGGAATATCAGGACGCCAACCTCGAGGCCATCGAGCGGGTCATCAAGGCGGAGCGATCGAACCAGAAGCTTAGCGGCAAGGACGCCGAAGTACAGGCGGCATGGACGAAGTGGCGGGACGAGCAGTCACAGTCTTCGAAGCGGCTGGCCGAAGCCCGCGCGAAGGCGTCCAACGAACGCTCGCAAGCGACCGCCAGCCTCACGGCGCCCGGGCGGCCGGACGTCGATGTCACCGCCATGAGCGTCGAGCTCATCACGAAGCACGTCACCGTCAATGCCCAGGTGCGCGACCCGAACGGACAGACGGCGCCGAGGACGTTCGTCTTTACGTTACAGAGGGCGATTGGCAAGGGAGCGGACGGCCAGGAGCGTGAGGGCCGTTGGATTATTACCGGCATCCGTCCCGAAGGTGCCGGGGCAACGTCGAATTAGACGACCGCGGGTCTTCAGGCCCGCGGGGACTCCTCACAGCGCAATCTCCAGCTTCGCGTACTTCGCGCGAAGCGTCTTCTTTCCTACTGAATTGAAGCGGACGAGCAGCTTGGTGTCGTCATCGAGCTGCTCGACGCTCAGCACCGTTCCGACGCCGAACTGCGGATGGCGGACCTGGATACCCGGGCGCAGGCCTTGAGGTACTGATTGATCCTCGTCTTCGTAGCCATATGCAGGCTGCGTCTCCCGCACGCGACCGCCGCGGCCGTACGGATGCGCGCGAAATTGCGAGAAGGTTGACTGGTAGGGCGAGACAAATGTCGACGGGACCTCGTCGATGAGCTCGTGAGGAAATTCGGCGATGAACCGCGACGCCGTCGTGGACTGGTACTCACCAAAATTCCGGCGTCGGGCGGCCGAGGTCAGCACGAGACACCGCTCGGCGCGCGTGATACCGACATAGCAGAGCCTGCGCTCCTCCTCCAGTTCCGTCTCGTCATCGGACGATCGCGAGTGCGGGAACAATCCTTCCTCGAGTCCGGCAATCACAACGACGGGAAACTCCAGCCCTTTCGCGCTGTGCAGCGTCATCATCAGCACGCGAGCGTCGCGGGATCCTGCCTCCTCGTCGGCGTCGGAGAGGAGCGAAAGCTGGTCGACGAAGCCCGCCAGCGACGGCTCCGGGTTGCGCGTCTCGTACTCGCGTGCCGCCGAGACGAGCTCCAGCAGGTTCTCGATCCGGCTTTCCGCCTCTTCGCTGCGCTCCTCGCGCAGGTCGCGGAGATAGCCGCTCTGGTCGATGACCTTCCCGAGCGCGACCGAGACGGATTCAGTAGCGGCCATCTCGGTGAGGCCCACAAGCAGGTCGCGAAACGCGCCGAGTGATGCCGCGGCCCGGGTCGGGAGAAGCCGAGCATCGACGGCGTGCACCAGACGGGCCCATAGAGAGTTGTTCGTCGCCACCGGCCGCAGGCCGGCGAGCAGCGGGCCAAGCTCGTCGCCGTCGGGCGGCTTGACCTGCTCGAGCGCCTCCATGACCCCTTTTCCGATGCCGCGTGCGGGGACGTTGATGACCCGCCTCAGGCTCACGTCGTCGTGGGGATTCAGCACGAGCTTCAGATAGGCGAGCGCGTCCTTGATTTCTTTTCGCTCGTAGAACCGCACGCCGCCGATGATCTTGTAGGCCATGCCCGCCCGGCGCAGCGCGTCTTCCAGCGTGCGCGACTGGGCGTTGGTGCGGTACAGGACGGCGAACGTGTTGTCGAGGTCGTCGTGGAGGGCCGTTCGGGCGGTTCTCGCGATGTATTCCGCCTCGTCGATGTCGTCGCCGGCACGGTAATAGAGGATCTTCGAGCCGCCCGCGCGGTCGGTGTAGAGGCGCTTCTCTTTTCGATTCCGATTCTGGCGGATGACAGCGGTCGCCGCGTCCAGGATCACCTGCGTGGAGCGGTAGTTCCGCTCCAGTCTGACCGTCGTCGCTTCCGGAAAGTCGTGCTCGAAGTCGAGGATGTTCCGCAGGTCCGCGCCGCGCCATTTGTAGATCGATTGGTCCGGGTCGCCCACCACGCAGACATTCCGGTGCTTCGCGGCGAGGCCCTGGATGAGCAGATACTGCGGCCGGTTCGTGTCCTGGTACTCGTCGACCATCACATGCTGAAACTTCTGGCTGTATCGTTCGCGGACGACCTCTGACTGCTGGAACAAATCGACGGCTGTCAGGAGCAAATCGTCGAAGTCGAGCGCGTTCGCGGCCTTGAGCGCCTGCGTATAGAGCGTGTAGAGCTTTCCGATCTGCTGTTCACGAAAGTTCGACGTGCTGCCCGCGAACGAGTCGGGACCCAGCATGCGGTTCTTGGCATGGCTGATCCGCGCGAGCGCCATGCGCGGCTGCAGCGTGGCGTCGTCGAGTCCCAACTGGCGCAGCGCCTGCTTCATGACCGACAACTGATCGGCGGAGTCGTAGATGACGAAGTCGCGCGAGAGGCCGATGTGAGGACCCTCGCGGCGCAGCAGGCGCGCGCACAATGCGTGGAAGGTCGAGATCCACATCGACCGGCAGTCGACGGCGAGCAGCGCCTCGACACGCGACCGCATCTCCTCTGCAGCCTTGTTGGTGAAGGTGACGGCAAGAATCCGGTCGGGTTGGACGCGCCCGGTGCCAACGAGATAAGCGATGCGATGCGCAATCACGCGCGTCTTACCCGACCCCGCCCCGGCGAGAATCAACAGCGGCCCCTCGGTGTGCAGCACCGCAGCCTGTTGTTCCGGATTCAGGCTGGCCAGCAATTCGTGCGGCTCGCGATCTGTTGCCGGTGACTCGTGACTCGGGTCGGGAATGGGCGATTGCTCGGGCGGCGGCTTGCGGCTCACGTCAACAAGTGTCCCGTCGTCTTGCCCGGGAGTCAACCGTCGACAGCGCCCACGTGGACGGGATACTAAATCGTGAATCACGAATAGGCTTATTCCACAGTGACACTCTTAGCCAGATTCCTGGGCTGATCGACGTCGCAGCCGCGGCGGACGGCGATGTGGTACGCGAGAAGCTGGAGCGGAATTGTCATCACGATGGGCGTGAGCAGCGGCGTCGTCGCCGGCATCGCGACGATGACGTCCTTCTCGGGGTCGAGCACACCCGCCATGCGCGTGTCGCCCCGGGTCGTGACCGCGATCACGGATCCGCCGCGCGCCTTTGCTTCCTGGATGTTCCCGACCATTTTCTCGAACACGTGATCGTTGGGCGCGATGGCCACAACCGGCATGCGTTCGTCGATCAACGCGATCGGTCCATGTTTCATCTCGCCTGCCGGGTAGCCCTCGGCATGAATGTACGAGATCTCCTTCAGCTTCAGCGCCCCTTCCAGGGCGATCGGATAGTTGATGCCGCGGCCGAGAAACAGGAAGTCGGTGCGGTTGTAGAACCGCTCCGCGACCTTCTCCACCGCGGCCGACGCCTTGATCGCGCGTTCGATGATGTTGGGTAGCTGAAGGAGTTCTTCGATGTGCTGCCGGATGTCCGCCTCCGCGAGCGTCCGGCGCACCTGCGCCATGTGAAGCGCCAGCAACTGCAGAGCCACCAACTGCGAGGTGAACGCCTTGGTCGACGCCACGCCAATCTCCGGGCCCGCATGCGTGAACACGGTGCCGTCGGCCTCGCGCGTGGCCATGCTGCCGACGACGTTGCAGATGGCGACGCTGCGGGCGCCCTTCCGGCGCGCCTCCCGCAACGCCGCCAGCGTGTCGGCCGTCTCACCCGATTGCGTGATGACGATGGCCAGCGTGTTCTTGCCGATGATCGGGTTGCGGTAGCGGTACTCGGAGCCGTAGTCGACCTCCACCGGCACCTGTGCGAGCGCTTCGATCAGATACTTCCCCACCAGCCCGGCGTGCCACGACGTGCCGCAGGCGATGATCGTCACCTTCTCCACGGCACGGAGCGTGTCGGGCGAGAGATTCAGCTCCTCCAGGAAAATCTGCCCGCTGTCGAGCGAGACGCGTCCCAGAATCGTGTCGCGCGCGGCCGTCGGCTGCTCGTAGATTTCCTTGAGCATGAAATGCTTGTGGCCGCCTTTCTCCGCTGCGATCGGATCCCACAGGACGCGCTGCGTCGTCTTCGACACCGCGCGCCCTTCGTAGTCGGTGAACTCCACGCCGGAGCGCGTGATGATCGCCATCTCCTCGTCGGCGAGAAAGACCACGTCGCGCGTGTGGCTCAGGATTGCCGGAATGTCGGACGCCACGAAGAACTCGTCGTCGCCGAGGCCGACGACGATCGGCGGGCCGTTGCGGGCGGCGACGATCTTCTCGGGATCGTCCACCGAGACGAGCACGATTGCGAACATGCCGCGCATCACCCGCAGCGCGCGCCGCACCGCGTTCTCGAGCCCGTCCACGTCCATCTCGCGCTCGACGAGGTGAGCCACGATCTCCGTGTCGGTTTCGGTCTTGAACTCGTGCCCCTGCTGCTGGAGCTCGTGTTTCAGCTCGAGATAGTTCTCGATGATGCCGTTGTGGACGACGACAACACGGCCCGTGCAGTCGCGGTGCGGGTGCGCGTTCTCCTCCGTCGGACGCCCGTGCGTCGCCCAGCGCGTATGTCCGACGCCGTACAGACCTTCAACCGGCTCGCTGCGAATGGCGCTCTCGAGATTGGCGAGCTTTCCTGCCGACCGCCGCAGCGCGATGCCCTCGGGGCTGACGACCGCCACGCCCGCCGAATCGTAGCCGCGGTACTCCATGCGCCGGAGTCCGTCGAGCAGTACCGGGACGACAGGTTTCGAGCCGATGTAGCCGATAATCCCGCACATAGACAATCCTCGTGCCCCGGTCCTGATGCCCGGGGCCTTCCAGAGGTTTACGTTTTCACCGGAGCTTTCTTCCGCTCCACCCATCCCTCGACGTTGGTCTGCCGTCCGCGCGCGATCCCCAGGGCCCCGGGTGGCACGTCCTGCGTAATCGACGATCCCGCCCCGACGTAGGCCCCTTTGCCGATCCGCACCGGCGCGATCAGTTGGGTGTCGCTGCCGATGAACGCGCCGTCCTCAATCACCGTCTGATGCTTTTTCTCCCCATCGTAGTTGCACGTGATGGTTCCCGCCCCGACGTTCACGTTGGCGCCGATGGTCGCATCGCCGAGGTAGGCCAGGTGGTTCGCCTTGGAGCCGGGCCCCATCGTCGTTTTCTTCAGTTCGACGAAATTACCGATCTTGGCGCCTTCGCCGACGTCCGAGTCGGGCCGCAGATGGGCAAACGGGCCGACCGTCGCCCCATCTGCAACCCGCGCACCAACGATGAGGCAAAAATTGTTAACCGTAACCCGTTCGGCCAGTACCGAGTCGCAGATCCGGACGTGCCCGTGAATCTCACAGGCCGCGCCGATTTTTGTCTGCCCCTCGAGAATCACGCCCGGGTGAATCACGGTGTCCGGTCCGACCTCGACGTCTTCCTCGATATACGTCGTCGCCGGATCGATGATGGTGACGCCGGCCGCCATCAGCTCTTCGTTCTTCGTCTGTCTCACGATCGTGCCTACTTCCGCGAGCTCCGTCCGGCTGTTGATGCCCCGGATCTCCTGCGGATCCTCCAATACCAGTGTTTCCACCGGCAGCTTGCGCCGCCGATAGATCGCCACGAGGTCGGTCAGGTAGTACTCCCCCTGCGCGTTCTGCGACGCGATGGCGCGGAGAGCGTCGAACAGCGGGGCCAGGTCAAATGCGTAGATGCCGCTGTTGATTTCCTTGATGGCGCGCTCGGTCGGCGACGCGTCGCGCTCCTCGACAATCCGCGCGATCTTTCCGCGTGTCCGCACGATGCGCCCGTAGCCATACGGCCGTTCGACGACCGCCGTGACGACGGTCTCGGCGGCCGCGGCGGATGTGTGGGTGTCGATAAGCTGCCGAAGGGTCTTCGAGCTCAGCAGTGGCACGTCGCCCGAAAGCAGGAGGAGCGTGCCTGTACGGCCTTGGAGCGCCGTTTCAGCCTGTTGCAGCGCATGTGCGGTCCCGAGCTGCGGCGACTGCACCACGAACTGCAGGTCCTTGTGGGGCGCCAGCCGGGCGCGCACGGTGTCAGCTTCATGGCCGACAATGAGCGTAATCGTCTCCGGGCGGACGGACCCCGCGGTCCGAAGGACGTACTCGACCATGGGCCGCCCGGCAATCCGATGCAGGACCTTCGGGAGTCGGGACTTCATTCGAGTCCCCTGACCCGCGGCAAGGATCACGACATGCGTGTCTGACATGAATGCGTGGTGCGTGTCCTCGGCCTGCGATCGATTCAGTGCGGCGTGCGGGCCGTCTTCACCGCAACGGACGCGTACGAGCCGTCCGTCGCGCATCGACCGGCGCGCCCCCGGCAGTCTCGATCGATGCGCGAACCGAGTCGTCTTGCAGAAGCCGCTCCAGATCGCCGTCCTGCAGAGCTAACGCGCGGTTGTCGGGATTCTTCGCGATAGCGCGCTGCAGATACGATAGCGCCGCCGCGGAATCGTTTCGCAACGCGTGCGCAACCCCGAGCATGTAGAGAGCTCCGTCGTGGTCGGGGTCTTCGGCTACAACCGCAGCCAGGTGTTCGAGCGCGGCGTCTGCCTGGCCCGCGTTGATGGCGATCGTCGCCGCGTAGAGGCGTTCCTCGGTCGTCCGCGGCTCGCTTGTGGACCCCCGAAGCTGCCGCTCGCACAGCGCGAGATACAAACGAGCGCGGTCGTTGAGCTCCTTTTCCTCCGGATATTGAGTCAATACCGTCCGGAATGCCTCGGCCGCGTCCCCGAACCGATGTTCCTGAAGTGCCCTGATCCCGGCTTCATACCGGGCGACGGCCTCAGGATACGTGGCACGACGGGGGGTCGCAATCGACGTGCGAGGGCCTGTAATGTCATTGGCCGCCGCGGGGGGGCCCTCAGGAACGAGCTCGGCGGGAAGGTTCCCGCCGCCGACCGTCGGAGACTGGCGGGCTCGCCCCCGCAGTGGCTTGGACATGGCGCCAGAATTCGGGGCTGAAAATGAGGCGCTACGTTAACAAGAACCGTTCGCTGCGTCAAGGAAGGCGTCTTTGGCTATTCGACCAAACACTTCCCCGCCTCTAGCGCCGCATAGACCTCCCGCGCCGGGCGCTGGTAGCTTTTAGCGAGCCTGCTGATGGCTTGGCGGCGACTCAATCCCTCTGTTTCTGTTAAATGACAGAATTCATCGGACAATCTCGCTGCTTCTGGCAACCGTGCACCTACGGATGCCTCCCTGGGACGAGGTCCGACAACAACAGTCAGCTCGCCGCGCGGTGTCGTAAGAGCCTCAAGAATCTCAGGAAAAGACCCGCGAATGACCTCCTGATGCACCTTCGTCAGTTCACGGGCAACGATAATTGGTCTATCGACCAATATAGCCGCCGCTTCCTGGAGCAAATCGCGAATTCGATGCGGTGCCTCGAAGAAAACTACTGTATGGGGGATCTCCTGGACCGCCTGAAGAAAGCGATTTCGGTCTTTTGACCGAGCGGGGGCAAAATCGAACATGGTGACGGGCGAGGTCGGAAAACCGGAGGCCACCAGCGCCGTCAGTGGAGCGCTCGGACCGGGGACCACGTCTATCGTCACGCCGTGGCGGATGCACGCTTGTACGAGTTCGAGACCGGGGTCTGAAACAGACGGGGTGCCTGCGTCGGATACGAGAGCCACGTCGTCGCCCCGCTCGAGGCGCGCCAGAAGCTGCGGGACGCGGGATCGTGTGTTGTGCTCGTGGAAGCTGACGGTGGGCGTCTCGACCCCATAGTGAGCGAGCAACTTTGCCGTGTGCCGTGTATCTTCGGCCGCGACCACCGCGACCGTGCGCAGCACACGAATCGCCCGCAACGTAACATCCTCGAGGTTGCCGATCGGGGTGGCGACCACGAACAACGTGCCGGACATCGGCGCGGGGTTATTGTACCATTGCGGGATGGGCGCGCCTCGGCCAGCCGTCTAGACATCTCCAAAGGCCGAGATCGTCACGAATGAGGCAGGGTTTTTCTCTGGGGCTTTGGAGATGTCGAGGCCTCGCGAAGCGAGGCCAAAGACGCTGACGGCAGCGAAGCGCCGTCTCTGTCCGCGGCATGTTTCTATGCGGTTTGAGGCGGAGCTTCGCTGCCGGCCCCAGCCGTGACCGGACAATGTACCCATCGGAGCCGTTTCCGCATTTCGTTGACGACTACCTCGCGTATTTGCACGAGGTATATCCCGGGAACGCCAGCCTGGACGGCGTGCACCTCCACGATGATCTTCTCGAGGATGTGAGCCGTTCGGCTCTGGACGCCCATCTCCGAGCGCTGGCCGGCTTCAGCCGCCGGCTTCGGCAGATCGATCCGGCTCCTCTCCTACCTACCGAGCAGGTCGAGCATCCAATCGTGACCGCCGACATCGAGTCGCGCATGTTCCACCTCGAAGAGGTGCGGACCTGGGACCGTAATCCCCAGTTCTACGCCGACATCCTGACGACGAGCCTGGCGAGCCAGACGCTCTTCGCGTATGCGCCCGAGCCCGATCGCGCCCGCCGGGTGCTTTCGAAGCTGCGGCAGACGGCGCGGCTCGTGCAGGCGGCACGGGACAGTATCAAGGAGGCGGCCGGCATCTTCGTCAAGGTTGGCCTCGAGGCCTGGCGCGGCGCGCAGACGTTCATCGAATACGAGCTGCCGCGAGCCTTCTCAACGCTCGACGATCTGCACCTGCTCGGGGACCTTGCGGATGCCTCCACCGAGGCCGCGAACGCGATCAAGAGTTACGTCGAGTATCTCGAGCAGGACCTGGCACCGCGGGCCAAGGCGTCGTTCCGACTTGGCCGGGAAAATTTCGAACAGAAGCTGAAGCTCGACGAAGGCATCACGATCGGTGTCGACCGTCTGCTCACGATCGCACTGCGCGAGCTCAATGCCACCCAGGAGGAGTTCCGGGCGATGGCCGGGCGCCGCAACGGCGGAGACCCGCTCGCCATCTGGCGCGAGGCGAAGGATCGGCATCCGGCGGCGGGTGAGCTCGTGAAGGCCGCCCGGGAGCAGGTCGAGGAACTGGCAACGTTTCTTCAGCGGCATGCGCTCGTCACCGTGCCTGATGCCGAGCCCGTGATTGTCGCTCCGTCGCCCGACTTCTATCGCTGGGCCTTCGCCAGCATGTGGGCGCCGGGCCCGTTCGAAACCAAACCGAGCCGGGCGTACTACTACATCACCGACGTCGATCGCTCGTGGCCGCCGGAGCGGCAGAAAGAGCACCTGCGCGACTTCAATTACCCGACCCTTTGGAACATCTCAATCCACGAGGTGTATCCGGGTCATTTCCTGCATTACCAGCATCTCCGGCAGGTCGAGTCGAAGGTGCGCAAGTCGACGTTCTTCTCCGCGGCGTCGTTCGTCGAGGGGTGGGCGCACTACTGCGAGCAGATGATGATCGAGGCGGGTTTCCGCCGCAGCGACCCCACCATCAAACTCGGGCAGCTTGCTGAAGCGCTCGTCCGCCTGGCCCGCTGTATCGTCGGCATCCGTCTGCACTGCGAAGACCTCTCGGTCGAACAGGGGATGCGGTTCTTCCGAGACGAAGCATTCCTGGAGGAGGCGACGGCGCGACGCGAGGCGGAGCGGGGAACGTTCGACCCCACGTATCTCGTGTACACAATTGGCAAGCTGATGATGCTGAAGCTCCGAAGCGACTACAAAGCGCAGCAGGGCGCGAAGTTCTCGCTGAAGACGTTCCATGACACGGTGCTGGCCCAGGGATCGGCGCCCTTCTGGGCGCATCGACGACTGCTGCTACAGGACTCCTCCGACACCGTGCTCGACGAGTAGGGTATGCCGCTTTACGAGTACGAATGCGACGCCTGCGGCCAGCGTTTCGAGCTGATTCAGAAGTTTTCCGATCCGGCGCCGGCAGCCTGCGTCAAATGCGGGAAAGGTCCTGTTCACAGGCAACTCTCCTCGCCGGCGATCCAATTCAAGGGGTCAGGCTGGTACGTCACCGATTACGCGCAGAAGGGCAAGACCGCGGCCGCGGACGCGTCCAGCGACAAGAGCGAGAAGACCGACAAGACGGAGAAGAGCGAGAAGACCGAGCCGAAGAAAACGTCGGACGCCGGGTCGACGCCAGCCGCAACGAAGGATTAGCGATGTCCGCGGGCCTGAAGCCGCGCGGCTACATCGAGCATTGTAGGCGCGGGTCTTCAGACCCGCACGCACCTGCTACCGACCCGTTCCCGCTCCGACCTTCAGCTCGAGCGACTCCAGATAGCGTTTGAACGGCTCCGCCAACTCCGGCCGCTGGAGCGCGAAATACACCACCGCCTTCAGGAAACCGAGCTTATTGCCCGTGTCGTGGCGGACGCCGTCGATCTCGCACGCGTAGATCGGGCGGTCCTTGAGGAGGCGTCGAAGACCGTTCGTGAGCTGGATCTCGCCCGTGCGATCGCTCGCGGTCGTTTCCAGCGCATCGTAGATGTCGGGGGTGAGGATGTAGCGTCCGATGATCGCGAGGTTCGACGGCGCCTCGTCGCGCGGCGGCTTCTCCACGAGGTCACGGATCTTGTAAACACCACGACCCAGATCCGCCGACTCGTCGATGGCAACCACACCGTAGCTCGAGACCTCCTCCATGGGGACGCGCTCCACCGCCAGCACCGGTCCATCGACGCGGGCGTACACGTCGATCATTTGTTTGAGTGCCGGCGGCTTCGCATCGATCACATCGTCGCCGAGGATGACGGCGAACGGCTCGTTGCCGACCAGCGCCTTCGTCATGAGGACCGCGTGCCCGAGGCCGAGCGGCTCTCCCTGACGCACGTACGACACCTGAATGCACTGGGTGATCTTGCGAATTTCCTCGAGCTGCTGTGTCTTGCCACGCTGCTGCAGGAAGCTCTCGAGCTCGTAGGCGATGTCGAAATGGTCCTCGATCGCGTTCTTGCCGCGGCCGGTCACGATGATGATGTTCGCCACGCCGGACTGCATGGCCTCCTCGACGCCATACTGAATGACGGGCTTGTCCACCAGAACCAGCATTTCCTTCGGCTGGGCCTTGGTGGCTGGCAGGAAACGAGTCCCCAGACCGGCGGCCGGGAAGATCGCCTTGCGGATCGTCGCGTCCATGCGTGCCATCGTATCTCAGCTACAATCGTTGGGAACTGACGTCGGGAAACAACTCTGCTGTCGACGCACGACCTCGCTCGCACGCCGTGATCGGCACCGCGCGCTGATCCGGGGTGGAATTATGGTGGATCCCACGCTCCTCCGGGACAATCTCGAGACTGTCCGGGCTGGTTTGCAAAAACGTGGCCTTGACATGTCGGCCGAGCTGGACGAGCTTGCGGCTCTTGAAGCGCGCCGACGCCGCCTGCTGCCCGAGCTCGAGGGTCTGAAGCGTGAACAGAACACCGCGGGCGACGAGGTCGCGCGCGCCCGACGGCAAGGGCTCGACGTCACGAAGATTCACGGAGCAAGCCGCGAGCGCGCGGTGCGGATCAAGCAGCTCGAGGTCGAGCTCGAGTCGGTGGAGCAGCGCCGCAATCGCGGCCTCCTCGCGCTTCCCAACCTGCCGCACGAGACCGTGCCGCTCGGCAGGACCGCGGCGGACAACGTCGAAGTCCGCCGTCACGGTGAGCCGCGTAAGTTCTCGTTCGCGCCGCAGGCGCACTGGGACCTGGGACCGGCGCTTGGAATCATCGACTTCGAACGAGGGACAAAGATTGCCCGCGCCCGCTTCAGCGTCCTGATGGGCCCGGGCGCGCGGCTGGCGCGCGCGCTCATCAACTTCATGCTCGGCCTGCACACGAAAGAGCATGGCTATACGGAAGTCGAGCCGCCGTTCCTCGTCAACAGCGCCGCGCTGATCGGCACAGGCAACCTGCCGAAGTTCGAGGCCGATCTCTTCAAGATCGGCGGCGACTGGGATCTGTACCTCGTGCCGACGGCGGAAGTGCCGCTGACGAACCTCTATCGAGGGGAGATCGTCGACGGCCGAATGCTTCCGTTGCGCTACACGGCTTACACGCCCTGCTTTCGGAGCGAGGCAGGCTCCTACGGTCAGGACGTGCGCGGTCTGATCCGGCAGCATCAGTTCGACAAGGTGGAGCTGATGGTGTTCAGCAGTCCCGAGGAGTCGTACAACGAGCTCGAGCGGCTCACGTCGAATGCGGAGGCCGTGTTGAAGCGCTTGGAGCTGCCGTACCGCACCGTGATGTTGTCGACGGGCGATATGGGTTTTGCGTCGGCCAAGACCTACGACCTCGAGGTGTGGCTGCCAAGTCAGAACACGTATCGCGAGATTTCCTCGTGCAGCAACACCGAAGCGTTCCAGGCGCGGCGTGCGAACATCAAGTTCCGGCCGGGCGGCACGGGGAAGGCGGAGTTCGTGCACACGCTCAATGGGTCGGGTCTTGCCGTGGGGCGGACGCTTATCGCGATTCTCGAGAACTACCAGGAGGAAGACGGGTCCGTTGTCGTTCCTGAGGCGCTGCGCGCGGACATGGACGGCCTGGAGGTGATTCGACGCGCGTGACGCGGGTCGGCGTTATCGAGATCGGGAGCCGGGCCGTGCGTCTGCTCGTGGCGGACGTGGGCGACGGCGTCGAACCGGTCGCATCGGCTTACCGGGACACGCATCTCGCCCGCGCGCTCGGCGAGGCGGAAGCGAACACCGCCCGGGTGCTCGACACCATTTGCGACAGCGTTCGAGGCTTCATCCGGCAGGCGCAGGCTGCCGGCGCCGCGGCACCCCACGTCTTTGGAACGGCTGCCGTCCGGACGCTGGCTGCCACACATCCACAGGCCGGACGGCTCTTCCCTTTTCCTGTTCATGTTCTTGGTGAGCGTACCGAAGCTCTTGCATCGCTGACTGCTGTCGTCATGGGGCTTCCGCATCTCTCACGCGACGGCGGGTCGATCGTGTCGATCGATCAGGGTGCGGGCAGCCTCGAGATCGCGGTTGGGCGTATGTATGACGGCCGCGTCGAGTTGACCGACTACAGGGGCTTGGCGCTCGGGACAAGAGCGAGCGTGTCGCTGCAGCGCGAATACGGCGGCGACTTACAGTCGGTCAGGGGCGCCATCGACGCCGCGCTCGAGGCAAGCGGTCTGCCGCAGGTGGCGGACGCTGCGCCGATTGTGGCGCTCGGCAGCGCGGCGACGCGGATGGCATGGCTGACCGTGCGGCGTGACGGCGTCGAGGCCTATTCGCAGCGCCGGATTCACGGCCAGCAGGTGCTGCGAACCGGTATTGACGCCGTCATCCGCCGGGCCGTGGAGGATCCTTCGTCGACCCGCGACCTCATCGACGTGGATCCCGCCAACGATGACTACGAGACCGTGATCGGCGGACTCGTCACGCTCAGCGCGGTGCTCTCGGCATTGGACCGCCGCGCCTGCATCGTCAGCGGCTGGAGCACCCGGTACGGCGTCGCATGGCTGCTGGCGCACGACCTGCTCGCGCGGACACCTGTTCTCGGGCAGGGTCTGTAAACGAGACAGCAGGGCGCTTACTTGAGCACGGCGACGCCTGCGCTCGCGCACTGCGCGTCCTGCTGGCTGGTGCCTCCCGATACGCCAATCGCGCCGACGATCTTGCCCTCCATCATCAACGGGATCCCGCCTTCGACCGGCGTTGCGCCGCGCAGGGCGAGAAAACGCAGGCCGTCGCCACCGCCGGCGACCACATCCTGCATCGCTTTGGTCGGACGCTTGAACATCGCTGCCGAACGCGCTTTGTCCTGCGCGATGTTGACGCTCGCGGTCTGGGTATTGTCCATGCGCTCGAAGTACACCAGATCGCCGGCGGGATCGACGATGGCAACGGCCATCATCCAGTTGTTCCTGCGCGCCTCGGCAATCGCCGGCGCAGCCGCTCTCTTCGCGTTCTCGATGCTGATCGGCGGACCATACGGAACCGGCGCCTGAGCTCGGCCAGTCGAGGGGGTCATTGCAAGCGCGAGGGTGGCCAGCAGGATCGTGACGGCTGTGAGACGCATCGGTAAGCTCCTTGACCGCCGCAGGGGGTGCGGCGGCGCCCACATTTCTATCATGGTGAGGTGCCGATGCCTGAAGCCGTCTCGCTCGCCAACTGAGCGAGCGGAGCGGGCTGAGCGATGGTGCAGGCGAGAGGGATTCGTGCCAAGTCGCGGCGCGCGAAGCGAGCCGCGCGATGCCTGAAGCGGTCTCCGTCGCCAACTGAGCGAGCGGAGCGGGTTGAGCGATGGTGCAGGCGCCAGGGATTCGTGCCAAGTCGCGGCGCGCGAAGCGAGCCGCGCCATGCCTGAAGCCGTCTCCCTCGCCAACTGAGCGAGCGAGAGCGAGCGAAGTTGGCGGAGGGAGAGGGATTTGAACCCCCGGTACCCTTCCGGGTACAGCGGTTTTCAAGACCGCCGCCATCGACCACTCGGCCATCCCTCCGCGTC
>DASYQV010000058.1:0-11709 GCA_036005125.1 Vicinamibacterales bacterium | reverse complement strand
TTCCGTTTCACGGGCGAGCTGAACAGCACGGTCGTGCTCTGCCGTCGATTTGACCGTTCCTGACAGCGTCACGACGCCGTCGTCGGTGTCGATGTCGATGGCGAGCGCCGACACGTGGTCGTCGAGCGCCATCTTCGATTTGATCTTCGCAGTGAGTTGCGCGTCGGCCAGCGCCCGTTCCGCTTTGTTGGCGCCGATGGCAACCTTTTCCCCAATCTCCGCGCCGGTTTCCCGCGCCCGCGACGTGTCGACGCCACCAGTCGTTCCAACCGGCCGCTCCGAGGCGGGCGCGCGGTTGGGGGTGCCGAACCGGTAGCCGGCGAAGAAGGCGCCGATCCCGACGATCACGAGGACGATGACGAGCAGCCGCAGCAGAGTTCTGACCATCGATCCCTCCCCACGACCCAGAAAGCATCAGCCGTGCCTTCCGGCCGCTTGTCAGACAGCTCTGCCTTGATTTTCTCTTTCAGCCCGTCGGCACGTCCAGATGAGGCATCGGCGCCGCGGCGAACAGACGACGGCAGGGACGCGCGATCCAGCGCGCGATGCGCACCGAGCGCGCAGTACGCGCGGAATCCGTTGCGATTCCGGTGTTCGCGTACATCTGCCGGTAGAGTTTTGAGACCAACACGAACGCCAGCCGGCCTCGCCACGACCGGACAGCCCGGGAGCGCTTCCATATGCGTGGCAAGGTGTAAAACCGATCCCAGACGGCCTGCGTACGATCCCGGATTTCGTCGGACGACATTACCGGATGCGGCATGTATACCTTGGGCCGCTTCGCCTGCGGAATCAGCCAATGGCGCGTGATCGGGACGCCGCCGATCGTGATCCCCGCTCTCGCCGCCTCACGTTCCCACCGCTCGAAGTCGATGGTGCCGGGAAACGGCGTCAGCATGACGAATTGTGCGAACGTCACGCCAGCGCGCTCCGCCAGATCCGCGGTCGCCTGGAACGTGTCCGGACGGTCGCTCGGCAGGCCGAAGATGAACGAGCCGAGCACGTGTATCCCGTACTTCCCGAATGTCTGCAGCCGCTCGACCAGCGCGTCGCCGGCCAGGTTGAATCCTTTGTATACATCCTTCAACCCTTCGGGCGTGACCGATTCGACGCCCACGAGCGCGCCACGGATGCGGGCTTTCCTCATGGCGTCGAGGAAAGCCGGGTCTTCGGCCGCTTCCATCGTAATCTGCGTGTAGAAGACCATGTCGTCGGGCAGCCGTGCGAGCCGCGCCATCAACGCGAAGCGTTCCTCACGCAGGTGCTGGAGATCGTCGAGGCGCGCGGAGTCGTTCCGCCGCGCGGCCTGCGCCAGGTCGGCGGCGGACACCGGGTAGAAGTTGTCGTCGGCAAGCGCGATGAAGCGGAACCCAAGCCTCCGGAGTTGTACGATTTCGGCGATGACCGCGTCGCTCGCATGCGGTCGGGGCGTTTGTCCATCCGTACGCCACACCGAACAGAATGAACAATGCTTCGGACACCCGCGCACGGTCTGCACCGATGCCCACATGTACCGGTTCGGTGGTAACAAATCCCACCGCGCAGGCCGGAACGTGGCGCCACTCACGCGGCCGCCTTCGTAGACGTCGCGGGGCGCTCCCGCGGCGCAATCAGCGATAACGGTCGACCAGATCTCATCGCCGTCACCCCTGACCACGCAGTGTGCTCCACCCATTGCGTGGGCTTCATAGGGATAGAGCGTCGCATGTATCCCGCCGTACACCACGTATGCGCCGCGCGCGCGAACCTGAAGCCCCACTTCGTATCCCCGCAGCGCATTTCCGGTGTGAATGCCGATGCCGACGATGTCATCAGGCCTGAGGACGTCCGCATCGAACGGTTCAAGCGTCTCGTCGCACAGAATCGGATCGCCCCATTGCGACGGGGTGCTCGCGGCAAGCACGTACAGCCATCGCGGCGTGATCACGGCGATCCCGAATGACACATGGCTGGGGTTCACGAGGTACACGCGCATCACGGAGCCTCCTCAACTGAGGGATGCGAACAGTGAAAAGGGATGCCGTCAGAAACTGCTCGCGACGGCTTTCCCGCCGCGCGTAAAGAATCGGGCGATTGAGGTCCCGAATGCCCTGGCGCGGGCGCCCGTCGCCAGGCCGGCGCGTTTTGCAGCATCGCCTGCGGCTGCGCCCGGGTCGGAGATCCTCATCCGGGATTCAATCGCTTCGAACATGACCTCCTCACGATCCGCAACGCTCATCGAAGGCGGCGGTGCGGCGAAACCATCCACCACTGCGCGATTCACCAGCGGCATTGCCAGATCCGCCTCTCGCACATGAGGAGTGAGCGCCGGCGTCCGGCTCAGTGGCAACGCCTGCCGCGTGAGCAATGCGACCGCCGTATCGCCGGAAATGTCCCCGGCCTGCCGGTCTACACGAGATGGAATTCCCGTTGCGGCCGGCGCGGTAGCGGCAGGCACAGCTCCGAGCGGCCACCTTCGATGGGGAATCGTCTCCATCCGCGCGTCGCCTGGCGCTGGTATGGGAGTTTCGAGGAACACGACGATCGGCGCGACCCAACTCAACACGGTCACCCCGGCGGCGAGCATGATCGCGCTCGCAAGGCTTGCGATCCTCGCGAGCCGAGGGCTCCGGTCGCGCCGGCCGTCGAGCAGCCGGTGGACGCGAACACGCAGTGTGTGAGCGGACCGGACGGCAGCTGGAATCATCGCCGGGCTGCAGGCGCCAGCGTTGGCCACGCACTGCGTCGCGGCGTTCACGAGACACGCGGCAAGGCGTCGGGCGGCGCCGGTCCGCGATACGACGCAATCGTCGCAGGCAGCCTCCCGCTCGATATCGATCCGATGCAGCGCGAATCGCACCGCCGGATGCAGACCGGCGAGGCTGGCGATCACCGATTGCAGCAACCGCAGCCAGTCGTCATGCCGTGCCAGATGCGCGTGCTCGTGCATGACGATCTGATCCAGATCCTCGTCGGACAGTGCGTTCACCCACGCTCGAGGGAGCAGGATCACGGGACGGCCCAGTCCGAGAGCCGAGGCGCCCGGCGCCTCATCCGAGATGCGGAGGTCGGGTTGCCGGCCCGGGTCGCACAGTGAGCACCACATCGCGAGCCGTGAACGGCGGGCCCTTGGCAGCGGCCGCGACCGAGCCTTGAGCGATACGAGCTTCCGGATGCCGGACGCGATCCGCACGAGACCGAAGACTACCATGCCCAGCCAGAGTGCGATTGCGCACGTGATCACCCAGTCCGGAGCCGCCGGCACGGCCGCGACGCGCGTCGGAAACCAGAATGGCTCCGGCTCGGCCGGGATAGTCTCCGAGACGCGCGCACGCGCGTCCGGCTGTACGAGCGGCAGCAGCAGCACGGCGCCCAGCGCGAACCACCAGATCGCATGTCGGGTCGCCGCGTTGAGCCGCCGCATCCGCCCGAGCGCGATGGCCGTTGCCCAGACAACGACCATGCCTTGCCACACCCACTCCGCGACGAGAGTCACCGGCGCTTCCTCCCCTTGCGCCTGACCTCGGCCGTGACGGGAGCCTTTTCAATCAGCTCGCGCACGCGCTGCAGCTCCTCGGGATCCGCGGGGTCGTGGCCGAGGAGGTCGAGCACGAGCTGTTCGCGAGAATTGTCGAAGAAGCGCGTCAGCAGGTGCGTGAGCGCGCGGCGGCGCGCCTGTCCGCGGTCGACGATCGGCATGTACGTGAACGCGCGCCCCTCTTTCTCGTGCGTCACATATCTCTTGCGTTCGAGAATGCGCAACAGCGTCAGAACCGTGTTGTATGCAGGCTTCGGCGTGTCGTTCAGCGCCTCGACGACGTCGCCGACCGTCGCTTGATCCCGTGCCCACAACACCCGCATGATCCGGAGCTCTCCGTCGGTCAGGGCCGGCGATCGTCGACGGGCCATCGGCTGCACGCCTCCCCAACTCCTAATTCATTAGGAGACCAGCCGCTACCGTACTGCCCGGCGCGACGCGCTGTCAACTAAATATCTAATATTTAAACCTGCGATGGCTGATTCGTGAGTGGGACGCCGTGGTCCTGTCCTTCCATCGCCTTGATGATGGCGACAAGCCCCGCGTTGACGGGACACTCGACGCCGTACTGGCGACCGAGCTCCACCACGGCGCCGTTCATCTGGTCGATTTCGGTGCGCTTGCCGTTCGCGAGGTCCTGGTACATCGACGACAGGTTGCGAGACGGCCCGTACGTCTCGTTGATCATCCGGGTGAAGTCGCCGTCGAAGGCCACCCCGTCATGCGCGGCGACGGCAAGACACTCCGCAACGATCCGCCGCTTGAGCGGGTCCAGCCGCTCATCGGCGGTCCAGCCGACCTCCATGCCGGTGATGGCCGTCAGGGGGTTGATGACGCAGTTGACAATGAGCTTTCGCCAGACGTCACGCGTGATGTCCACCGACACCCGGCCCCGGAGCTGACATCGTGTGAACATCTCGGCGAGCTCGCGGCTTCCCGGTCCCGCTTCAATCGTCGTCGGTCCGTAGGCCCTCAGGGAGACCTTGCCGGGGCCGAGAAAGATGGCGCCGAACTCGGTGATGCCCCGGAGCACGACACATCGATTCCCCACGACGTCCCTGACGACACGCTCGCCGTTGAGGCCGTTCTGCAGGCACACGATCACGGTGTCCGAGCGGAGCAGATCCACGATCGGCGCGACCGCAGCGGCATTGTCATAGACCTTGGTGGTGAGCACGATGAGGGTGTCCGGGTCGATGCGGTCGAGTCCGGCCGCCGCCTCGATGCGGACGCTCGCCTGCTCGAGGCCGGTGATTTCCACGCCTCTGCTGCAGATGACGTCCGCCTGCTCCTGCTTCCGCACGACCAGGGTGACCGCGTTCTCGGCCGCAAGCTTGGCGGCATACAACGTTCCAATCGCGCCGGCGCCGAGTACCACGATACGCATGGCTACAGTCTCTTCGATCGGCCGGGCTTTTGGATCGCGACGCGGCGATCTTCCGGGCCGCCCGGGGCCGGACTTGACCATGACTCCATATTTGGAGTAGTGTGTCCATATGAAGACAGCCGCCAAGGCCCTCGCGACCGGCGAATCGTGGATGCCGCTGCCGCCCGCCGCCCGCGAGGATCCGGCCGTGCGCCGGCGGCTGTCGGCGCCGGCGCTGCGCACGTTCTTTTCGATTGCCCGCGCCTGGGAGCTCTCGACGAAGGAGGAGCGCGCGCTGCTCGGGTGGCCGCCGAGCTCCACGTTTCACAAGTACAAGAGCGGCGATGTCGCCGCGCTCCCGTTCGACACGCTCACCCGGCTCTCGCTGGTGCTCGGCATCTACAAGTCCCTGCAAATCCTCTATCCCGAACCGGCCTTTGCCGATCGCTGGATCCGCATGCCGAACGCGCACGCGACCTTCGGCGGACGCTCGCCGATCGCGTTCCTCACCGAGACGGGGCTCGACGGTCTGCTCCAGGTCCGCCGCCTGCTGGACGGCCGGCGCGGTTGATGCGCACGCTGCCGGAAGCATCCATCCGCTGGTCCCGCACGTGCCGCTTGATCCCGACTCGGTATCCGTCGGTCGGGCTCTTCGATCGCGTCGCCACGCCAGAGGACCTCGACGCCATCCTGGAACTGGAAGCGTGGACGAACGATCGGATCAGCACCGAGCTCGGAATGCTGCATACCGTGCCGCGTGGGGAATGGGTGGTCGGCCGTCCCATGGCCTCCGTGGTCATGGCCGCGTTCTGTCACCCGCGACCGGGCGGCGGACGCTTCTCGAGCGCAGAGCGCGGCGCGTGGTACTGTGCGCGCACGATCGCTACCGCGCTCGCGGAATCGGTCTATCACAGAACGGCCGAACTGGTGGAGGTCGGCCACTTCGAGACCCGGATGCAGATGCGGCTGTTTCAGGCCGATTTTCGTGCCCGATTCCATGACGTCCGCGGCCCGGACCGTGCCTTCGCTCGGTTTCACCGATCAGACGACTACGGTCCGCCACAGGCGCTGGCACGTGAGCTGCTCGAGAGCGGATCGAACGGCGTGGTCTATCGCTCGGTTCGACACGCGGGTGGCCAATGTCTGGCGTGCTTCCGGCCCGCGCTCGTCCTGAACGTGCGTGTGGGCGCTCACTACGAGTACCGCTGGGAAGGTTCTCGTACGCCGAGGGTCATCCGGCTGGGTGCGTCCGAGGACGGACGCGGACGCGCAGCCACGAAGGCCACGACGAGTTAGCCACGAAGGACACAGCGCGGCCAACGGCCGCAACCAACCCATGATACGGGCGCTGCGTTGGCCGCGCTGCGTCCCGAAGGACGCTGTCACTCTCGTGACACTAACGCGCTTTGTTGTCAAAAAACGAAATTCAGCGCATTAGTGTCACGAAGGTGACGAAGAAAACCCCGGAACACTTCGTGTTCTTCGTGACACTACCACGCTGGATTTTCCCGTTCCCTCCGTCAGCTCCGTTCTCAGGGCACGATTCGAAACGCCGTTCGATGCTGTACGGACTCCGTCCCCGATTGCGCGTCGATGCGAAGCACATATGTGCTCGGCGCCAGGCTCGAGAGCGGAAGAGGGAATCGCGCCTTCCCCGCTGCCACGCGCAGAGCCACCAGCTCCATCAACGCCTGGCCCTTTGCGTTCAGGAGCCGCGCGGACGTTGTCGATGACTGGTCGCCGTAGCATTCCACCTCGACGACCACGCGGTCGGTGACCCGGAAGCGCCGGGACGCGGCGGGCGTCGGATCGTGCTCCCGCATCGCATGCGCTTCGAACGCCGAGCGCGCACGCAGGAACCGTGGCGTGCCGAGCGCCAGCATCCGTCCATCGAGCGCAGGCACGGTCATCGTCTGATCCCACTTGTCGATCACCGAGCCATCGGCCGCCTCCGCGGTCAGGCGCAGCACGATTTCGGTGGCCGCTTCGACGTCGAACGTCGTGGTGGTTTCGGCGGAGGCGTCCTGCCCGCTGGCGATCGATCGCGTTTCAACAGAACCGCGACCCGCGTCGAGCACCCGTTCGATGGTCAGGCGGGAGGGACGCTTCGGCATGGTGCGTCCGGTCGGCTCCCACGAAACGGTCAGCCGCGTGAGCGCGTTCGGACCGCGGGACGCGCCGATCCAGACGTCGACGGCGCGGCCTCCCGGCGGCTCGACGAGCTCCGACAGAGCTTCGGACAGACCTGGCTCACGCGTCTCCGAAACCACCGAGGGATTCATTTCTTCCTCGGTCGGTGCCCAGTATCCGCGGCGCGCCAGCACCCGCACCCCGGGTCGCCTGACTTTCACGTCGATGCGATGGAACTTGCCGTCGGCCAGGTCACGAACGGGCGTATACCCGAGCAGATAGTACGCGCTGGCGTCGCCGATGACCTGCGCCAGCCGTTTCGCCGGCTCGTTGAAGTTGACGATGGCCCGGCCCCCTGTTTCGCGGGAGAGCCGCTGGAGCACGTCCGCGCCCCCGAACGGGCCGCTCCCGAACGGCCGCGGATCGAACACGTGAATCGTCACGTTTCCGCGATTGGCGGCCTGCAGGACGTCCTTCAACCGCTCCTCGTTCGGACCGCCGAGGGGTCCCATGAGCGGCCCCTGGCTCACGAAGAGCACGGATTTCCGACCCTCACGAAGTCCGCCAAGATGGGTGACGAGCGCGTGGAGCGCCGAGAGCGTCACGCCTCCGCGCACTTCCCAGACGTCGCGGACCGCGAGTTGACCCTCTTCGAGCGCGCTCCGCACCGGATGCAACTCGCCGCGGCGTCCTTCGAACTCACCCATCCGCCGGCGAACATCCTCCTGCGATCGGGTGAACCGCAGGTGGCTGAGCGGCGTGAGCGGGTCCATCACCGCGATGAGATCGTTGGCGGCGAATTGCCCGACGAAATCCTTGAGCGCGCGGCGCACCCGAAGCGTGACATCCGGCTTCTTGTCGATGTGATAGTCGTCGAGGAAAATCGCGAAGACCCTCACATCATCACGCGCCGCCTCGAGTGCCGCGTGCTCCGGCGAGCGGATCTCGAGCGAGTCTTCGAGGTCCGACGTCCTCGACCCGTCGAGCCGGACGAACTGCACGGTCTCCACGGTCTGCAGAACGCCATCCTCGACCACCTCGAAGTCGGAGGCCTGGAGATCGGCGACCGGCTCATCGTGACGGCCCGTCACCGACACGTCCACGCGGACGACATTGATCCTGCTCTTGAAGATTGGCGCCGGTTGCTGTCCGTCCTGGACCCGCACCACGATCGTTGCGCCGCCAACGACCAGCGCGCTCGTCAACAGGAGTCGACATGTGGACAAGTATCGGCTGCGCTCCATGCGCTCCATGTAGCCACGGGTCTTCGAGGCTGCGAAAAATGCACCCTTCGACGTCTTTTAGACCCGACGCATGCCGCTGGGCCGAATCTAAAGATGCGGCCTACGACAGACGTACGTAGGGTGCGCCGGGCCGCATCTGAAGATGCGGCCTGCGACCGACGGGATCACCACCGTCCGCGCAGGAGCCGCAGGACCCAGCGCCGGCCTTCGCGGAGCCACCCGTCTTCCTGTCCGGCGACGCGGCTGCGCGCGTCGGGCGTCTGATTCACCGGCGCGTTCTGCCGCAGCTCGAGATCGGCCGGCGGAACGCCCACGTCGGTTGCCACGACATAGCTGCGCCAGCTCCCCTCGCGGCCGCGGCGGAGCGCGCGGCCGGTCGTCATGGACACCCCAAGCAGCTCCTGCATGATCCGGAGCGGAAACTGGTTGGCGACAACGTCGTCGTAGTCCCGCCGCGTCATCGCGATGTAATGCGGCCCTGGCGTGGACATGAAGCGCGATAGCTCCACCGGCGACTCCAGCACCTCGGTGTGCCGGTTCACGTAGAAGCGCCAACTGCTGTTCCAGCGATGCATGCGAAACGTCGCGATGCGGTCGTCCGGACGGGTCGCGCCCTCGGTCCAGCGCGCGAGATCACGAATCGGCTTCGCCCGCTCGAACGATGGCAACCCCGCGATCATGACGACCGCGTAGGCCGCGACGAGCGCCGCCACGATCGAAGCCGGCGCCGCCGGGGGCCTGAACCGGTCGGCGGCCATCTCCAGGACGAGCAGCAGCCCGCCCGCGCAGAGCACAAGCGGGACGAGCCGCATCCACCACGGGAGATCGAGCGGCACGCGCGACATGCCGGGAATCAGAATCGCGCCTGCACAGAGCACCACCAGACCGACCGCGAGTGCGCCGCACCGGACACCCCATGCATCCGGCTCACCTCTGGTGGCGCGAGACCACGCGTCTGCGGCCAGCAGGCAGAGTGCCGGCGCCGCGGGATATACATAGTGGTCGTACTTGAACTGCGAAAAGCTGAAGAATCCGACGATGGCAATCGTCCACGCCCACAGCAGCCGTTCCGCGACCTCGAGACGCCCCCGGCCGCGCGCGACGTCAACGAGTCGTCCGACGACAAGTGGAGTCCACGGCAGGAGCCCGACCGCCATCGTCTTGACGTAGTAGAACGAGCCCTGCGTCTTCACGTACTGCGACCCGGAATAGAGCCAGAGATTCTCGCGAAGCCAGTATCCGTAGATGAAGTCGTACCCGAAGCGCCACCACATGTAAATGAACCATGGCGCCGCAAGAGCTACGACGATCGCCAGGCCCGCGAGCCAGTGAAGCCTCAGCATCGCGCGCCTCATGTCTGGCGCGATGACGATCGCGATCAGGAAGGCGAGACCCGGGATCACCAGCGCCAGAGGACCCTTCGTCAGCACCGCCGCGGCGAGCAGCGCATACCCCGCCCACTGCCGTCCTGGCCGATTCTGCAGCGCCGCGGTCACAACGAGTGCCGAGCCCGCAAACAGAAACAGCGTGAAGGTCATGTCGAGGATCGCGTACCCGGTCAGCGCCAACGTCGCCGGAAGCACGACGAGCAGCAACGCCGCCGTACGACCGGTTGCGCTGTCGAAGAGTACCTTCCCGAGCCACGCGGTCACAGCGAACAGTGCCAGCGCCGAGACAGCCGGCACGAGGCGAGCCGCGAATTCGGTGGGGCCCAGCAGGGCGAAGGGCGCCATCTGCAGCAGGTGGAACAGGACCGGCTTTTCGAAGTACGGCGCGCCGTTGTACTGCGGAACAAGCCAGTCACCGGACGCGAGCATCTCGCGTGTCGTCTGCGCGTAATGAGCCTCGTCCGGATCCCAGAAGCTCGGATAGCCGAGACGCCAGAAGATGATCACCCAGCAGACGAGCGCCCAGCCGAGGGCGATCAGGATGCTCTCGTAGCGTCGCAGGGGAACGGCAACCGCCGGGCGAGTCCACGCGGAAACAATCGCATTCGATAGAGTCATCGGCTGTCGTTCCTGGGCCGCATCTTGGATTCTTGATTCTTGATTCTTGATTCTTGATTTCAATCATGAATCATGAATCATGAATCTTGAATGGGCTCAGGATCGCTTCCTCGAGATCGAGTTCCAGTTCTTCACCAGGTATTCCGCCGTCCGCCATGCGAGCGCCTGCGCCGTGAGCGTCGGGTTGTGGGCGCCGCTCGTGCCCATCTGGGAAGCGCCGAGCACGCCCAGGTTCGGCACCTCGTGCGAGAACCCCCATCGGTTGACGACGTTCGTCTCGGGATTGTCGCCCATGCGTGTACCGCCGTATGCGTGCGTCGAGTGTGCCATCGTTCCTGCTGATCCCCGCTGCGTGGCGATAGCTCCGGCCGCGAGGTACCACTGCTCCATCTTGTCTTGAATGAAGGTGGAGATTTTTCGATCGTTGTCCTTGAAGTCGGCGGTAATCCGGCAGACGGGGAAACCGAGCGGATCCTTCACCGCGGGATCGAGATCCAGGTAGTTGTCCTCGAACGGAAGCGTCGTCTTCTGCAGGTAGGCAGTGTTCGTACGGTCGGCGTTCTCCTTGACGAACGCTTTCCATCCGGAGCCCCACGACCGTGTCTTTCCGAACGTGCTCATGGTGGCGGCCGAAATCGGTCGCCTGTCCGAAAAAACCCACAGATTGCCGCCGCCGATGAAATCGAGGTTCGTGTGGTCGTAGTTGTCGTCGGCCCAGTTGTCGACGGCCACGCCCTGCGCGGGCAGTCCGTACCAATTGTTCAAATTCGCCGGGAAGAGCGCCGTCACCGAGGAAAGCGTGTTGTGGCTGAAGTAGTGCCGCCCGACCTGACCGTGGTTGTTCGAGAGCCCTTTGGGATAAGCCTTCGAGGTCGACAGCAGGAGCATCCGGACGTTCTCGTAGGTGTAGCTTGCCAGGAGCACGACCTTTGCCGGTTGGAAATACTCCTGGCCGTCGGTCACGTACGTGACGCCGGTCATCCGGCCATCACCGCCAACTTCAAGCCTCGTGACGTGCGCGCGCGTCACGACCTTGAGGTGCCCGGTCGCCTGCGCCTTCGGGATCGTGGTGACCGAGGTGGTGTTCTTGGCGTCGACGTGACAGCCGCCTCTGTTGCAGAAGCCGTGATAGAGACACGCCGATCGCTTCTGGTACGGAGTCGAATTGATGGACGCCGGACCGGGGAAGGGATGCCACCCGAGCGTGCGCGCGGCGGCGGCCATCTTGTCGAGAAAGTCCGTGCTGCGCAGCGGAGGCATCGGAAACTCGCGCTTCCGCGGACCTTCGAAGATGTTTCCGCGATGATCGATCTTTCCGTTGATGTTCCCGGCCTTGCCCGACACGCCAATCTCGTACTCGACCTTGTCGTAGTACGGTTCGAGCTCTTCGTAGCCGAACGGCCAGTCCTCCACCGTCGAGCCTCGCGGAATCCGCGACGCGCCGTA
>DASYQV010000057.1:0-4281 GCA_036005125.1 Vicinamibacterales bacterium | reverse complement strand
GCCACCCATCAAGGCGGTGATCAGGGCCGTCACGATGATCCGGGCCAGAGTTGTTTTCTTCACGGTCATCCTCCCTATCGATCGAGCAACGCGGGCTTGCCGCCGCTAATCGCCCACACCGCTGGCGTCGACTGGAAATTGCCGCTGCCGGGTTCCTTTGTCAGCGTGTCCGCGGTTCCCCGATACGTGGCGATGTCCCGGAGATAGACGGCCGGATTCTGGCCGCGCTCAAAGGCCTGCACGATCATGTTCAGCGAGTCGTACGCGTACGGCATCATGTGCGTGGCGAACCGCGTGCCGGGATACTTGTCCTCGAACCGCTTCCTGAACTCGATGTCGCGCAGATTGCTGTCCGTGTACCACGCGCCCTCGAACAGCTCCGGCCTTTCGCTGAGAGAAGGCGCCACCACGGACGAGATGTTGCGAATCTTCGCGTCCGACAACTGCTGGCCGAGCAAGTCCAGCGCAGGATTCAGCGCTTCGACGTAGTACACGTCCGGGTTCGTCGCCCGCGCTTCCGCGATCACGGACTGGAAATCGGTGAGCGACGCCGCGAACCGCCGCTCGGAAACAATCGGCAGGCCACCGCGCGCCGCTTCGGCCTTGAGCGCCTTGACGTGATTGTTGATGCTCGGATAGTCCTGGCTGATCAGCGCCACCGTCCTGATGCCTCGCCGTTGCGCTTCCCGAACCCATTCAGCCCCCTCGGCTTCGGGCGACGGAATGTTCGTGAAGTTGTAGGCGCCGTCCCCGATCGAGGTGACGGTGCAGACGCAGATATGTGGAATCCGCGCGGTGGTGGCGTACGGCTTCGTCACCTGGCCGATGAGCGAGATGCCGCCGATGATGGCGTCCACCCCATCCTCGTTCACCACTCGCCGGATGACGTCTCTGGCTCTCCCAGGGTCCGGGCCGCTGTCTCTGATGACGAGGTCGTACCGATACCTCGTGTCCTTCAAGTCTTCTTTCGCCATCCGCACCGCTTTGACGAACGAGTCGCCCAGGAGCGCGTACGGCCCTTCGGTCGGCACGATGACGCCGATCCGGACGACGCCGTTAGCAGGAGCGACCCATCCGTCCCGGTCAGAAATGATGTAGGCGCCCGCGGTCGCGGCGAGGGCGAGCAGCGAGGTCGCCGTCAGCCATATGCTGTTCCTGCCCTGATGCTTCACCTGGAGCAGCTTGTACGCGTAGTACAGGACGAACAAGCTCCCGATGAAGGTGAGGACGCCGCTTAGCTCGAACCCGACACCTCCCACCGCAGGTTTCGGAAACTCGGTCGACAGCGATGACAGCAGCGTCCCGAGGAACAATCGGAAGGTGGTGCCCCACAGGCCTTTCAGCAGCCCAAAGCCGGCGACGATCCAGAGACTCATTAACAGGTAGCCGGCAAAGGCGACGCGGCTGCCGGTCTTTCTGAACCGCCACAGCAGCGAAGCGGGAACCACCAATAGCACCGCTCCCAGCGCCAGGGATACCGGGCCCAGCGTGTACGCATGGTTCACGGTGGTCGCGACCGCGGTCAGCATCACGCTGGCCACCGAAAGACGGGCGTACTTGTGTCCCTCATCTCCCGTGCTCATCTCTCTCTCTCCTCCTCCTGTTCTGAACATGCTGTTCTCTACTGACCATACGTTCGCTTCAGGACATAATGTTCACTGGATCTGGGGTTTCTCGAACAGCAAGGCGCCGGTTGTTCGGAAAGGAGGTTGGCGTGGCGGCCAGGACAGTCGATCGACGCGTGCAGCGCACGCGACGGCTTCTACGCGACGCGCTGATGTCGCTGGTTCAGGAGAAGGGGTTCGAAGAGTTGTCCGTGCAGGACATCATCGACCGCGCCGACGTGGGGCGAGCGACGTTCTACGCCCACTTCGACAACAAGGAAGACCTGCTCTTGAGCGGACTCGAGGAGCTGCGCATATCCCTCAAGGAACGCCAGCGGCAGGCGCTGTCCCGCGGAGGTGCCAACGACGAGCGGGTGCTCGCGTTCACCCACGAGATGTTTGTGCACGCGAGCCAGCATCGCGACGTGTTCCGTTCGATGGTCGGTAAACACAGCGGCGCCGCGATTCAACGGTCGTTCCACAAGATGCTGGTCGATCTCGTGCGGGAGGAGGTAATGACCGCCACGACGCCGAGGGGCGCCGCCTCGGCGGCCTGTGAGCCCATCATCGAGTTCATTGCCGGCGGCCTCTTCGGCCTGGTGATGTGGTGGGTGAGCGGGAAAGCGCGGCCGTCGGTGGAGGAGGTGAACAGCCTGTTCCGGAGGCTTGCGATTCCCGCGATCAGGGCAGCCAGTTAAGCCTCCTCGGGGGCGCGCGTCACAGCCTGCGAACCAATTACGTAGCTGCTGTTCCGACTGCGTCGAAGACCGACTGGCTGCGGCGTTATGTTCGACCGGCGTTTTGGGAGGAAGAGGGCTATGAGGTCATTGCATTCCCGGGCGGTGCTCTTGGCGGCCGCTGCGCTCGCGCTACCCGCGGTCTCTCAGGCACAGGGCAACGGGCAGCAGAAGCAGGTCATCTGCCACACTCCGCCCGGAAACCCAGCAAACGCTCACACCCTGACGCTCCCCGAGCCCGCCATACAAGCTCACTTGAGACACGGTGACACGCTGGGCGCCTGTATCGGCAAGGGGCGAGCGCGCGGTGCTCAAGATCATCCATGCGGTGCTCGTTGGTGCATCTGGCTGGAGCGGCGGAATTGTGAGCGCGTTCGAACGGCGCTAGACTGACCGCCTACGCGATCAGGTCATCAGCGAGCATCGGGCGGGCCGGGCGACGGCACGCGAGTCCGGTCCCGATCTAACCAAAACCCCGTCTCACGTTCAGCAAGGACAGGATTTGGCTGTCTGTCTCGCGTACCTGATACGTACCCTCCACCGGGACGTTTGATAGGATGGAGCGATCCTGGCGGAGGGTAAGTCGTTGAACTGCTTTAGAATCAGTGCGTAGCAACAGACCGAATCCCACGCTCTCCGCCACGTGAAAGGGCGTCGCCGCTGCCCGAGGTTACGACGCCGGTGCCTCCAAGGGCAGAGCTGAAGATGGATCGCAGCCGACGCGGTCCTTTGTCGCGTCGCGACTGGCTGCACAGCGCCGCCGCTGGACTGGGGAGTTTGTGGGTTCCTGGCTGGTGGCGGACGCCGGAGCGGCCATTCGTTGAGCCGGAGACTTCCGGAAGGATCGGCACCAACTGGGCGGGAAACGTCACCTACGCGGCCAGGCGCCTCGACCGACCCGGATCCATCGATGAGTTGCAGCGCCTCGTCCGCGACAGCGACAGCGTGAAGGCGGTGGGCGGCCGCCACTCGTTCAGCACCATCGCCGACACGCGCGGCACGATGGTCACGCTCGAGCGGTTCGATACCGTGTCGGACGTCGATCGTGCCGCCGGCGCGGTCGAGGTCGGCGCCGGGGTGAAGTACGCCCAGCTCTGCCCGCAGCTCCAACGCCAGGGCTACGCCGTCGCCAACCTCGCCTCCCTGCCTCACATCGGCGTGGTGGGCGCGTGTTCAACGGCCACGCACGGCAGCGGGACCACGAACCTCGCCACGCAGGTCGTCGCGCTCGAGTTCGTCAACGGCCGCGGGGAGGTGGTGAGCCTGTCCGAGCAGCGGAACCGCGACGAGTTCCGCGGCGCGGTCGTCGGTCTCGGCGCGATCGGGTTGGTGACGAAAGTGACCCTCCGCGTCGTGCCCGCCTTCGACGTACGCCAGTGGGTGTGGGAGAACATGCCGCTGCCGCAGTTCACCGCGAACTTCGACCACGTCATGAACGCCGGCTACAGCGTCTCCGCCTTCACCACGTGGCGCGACAACGCGGTGTCCGAGGTCTGGGTCAAGCGCCGGGCCGACGCCGGCGACTGGGAGCCGGGACGTGAGTGGTTCGGGGCGGCAGCGGCTCCGCGCGACCGCCACCCGATCGTGACGATGGATCCGCGGCCCTGTACGCCGCAGATGGGCGTCGCCGGTCCGGCGTGGGAACGGCTGCCGCACTTCCGCGCCGACTCCCCGCCCTCCTCCCGCGGCCGCGAACGGCACAGCGAGTACTTCGTGCGTCGGCGCGATGCCGTGACCGCGATCCAGGCTCTGTACGACATCGGCGATCGGATCGCTCGAGCGTTGCAGATCTCCGAGATCCGGACGGTCGCGGAGGATCCCCTCTGGATGAGCACGGCGCAGGGCCGGGACAGCGTCACGCTCCACTTCACGTGGACCGATAACGATCCGGACGTGGCCGCGGCGATGCCCATCGTGGAGGCGGCGCTCGAGCGCTGCGG
>DASYQV010000056.1:0-4890 GCA_036005125.1 Vicinamibacterales bacterium | reverse complement strand
TAGCTAAGGCTGCTAGATGGCAGAGACCTTGGAACACCCGCACGAGCCGCTCACCGAGGCCGGAGCCCCGGCGCTGCCGCCGCGTCCGCCGGTCATCGAGCCGGGGCACACGTTCGAGTCGGTCACCGACAAGATCAGCGCCATCGTGCTCACCCGGCGCACGACGCTCGGGTGGCTGGCCGGCTTCGCCATCTCGTTTCTGCTGTTGATGGCGCTCACCGTCACGATCGTGCACCTGCTGCTGACGGGCATCGGCATCTGGGGCAACAACATTCCGGTCGCCTGGGCGTTCGACATCATCAACTTCGTCTGGTGGATCGGCATCGGCCACGCCGGCACGCTCATCTCGGCAATCCTGCTGCTCTTCCGCCAGCAGTGGCGCACCTCGATCAACCGGTTCGCCGAGGCGATGACGCTGTTCGCGGTGGCGTGCGCGGCGATGTTCCCCCTGCTCCATACCGGACGGCCGTGGCTGGCCCTCTACTGGCTCTTCCCCTACCCGAACACGATGGGGCTGTGGCCGCAGTTCCGCAGCCCGTTGATCTGGGACGTCTTCGCCGTCTCGACCTACGGCACGGTCTCTCTGTTGTTCTGGTTCGTCGGCCTGATCCCCGACTTGGCGACGCTGCGCGACCGGTCGGAGACGCGCGTGGGCCGGGTGCTGTATGGCGCTCTGGCGATGGGCTGGCGCGGCTCGGCCATGCACTGGCATCGCTACGAGATCGCCTACCTGCTGCTCGCCGGTCTCTCCACGCCGCTCGTGCTCTCGGTTCACACGGTGGTCAGCTTCGACTTCGCGGTGGCGCTGCTGCCCGGCTGGCACGCGACGATCTTCCCGCCGTACTTCGTCGCGGGCGCGATCTACTCGGGCTTCGCGATGGTGATGACGCTGGCGATTCCGCTGCGCAAGTTCTACCGCCTCGAGGATTTCATCACCATGCGTCACATCCACAACATGACGAAGGTGATGCTGGTGACCGGGATGATCGTCGCCTACGGGTACATGAACGAAGCGTTCTTCGCCTGGTACAGCGGGAATCCGTACGAGGGCTACATGATGTACAACCGCATGACCGGGCCCTACGCGCCGTACTACTGGACGCTCATTGCCATCAATGCGGTGATGATCCAGCTGTTCTGGTTCCGGCGCGTCCGCGACAACGTGGCGCTGCTCTTCGTGCTGGCGCTGCTCGTCAACGTCGGCATGTGGCTCGAGCGCTTCGTCATCATCGTCACGAGCCTGCACCGAGATTTCCTCCCCTCGTCATGGGACATGTACGCTCCGACGAGGTGGGACTTCTCGATGTTCTTCGGGACCATCGGTCTGTTCCTCACCCTGCTCTTCCTGTTCATCCGGTTCCTTCCGATGATTTCGATCTTCGAGATGCGGACGCTGGTGCCGGAGGCGGAGGTCAGGGAAGACCTGCGGGTGATGTAGGAAAATTGGAAAGTGGAGAAGTGGAAAGTGGAAAGTAAGCGCGAACCTGCGCCTGTGCGCGTGCCCGGGAATCGGACGCGATGCACCTTTGTCTTACTTTCAGCTTTCCACTTACTTTCCACTTTCCACTTTTTCCTACTCCACTTTTGAAGATATGGCCGAACCCGTACATCCCCCGACGCTTTACGGTCTCGTCGCCGAGTTCGACAACCCGACCGAGCTGGTTGCCGCGGCCAATGCGGCCCGGCTCGAGGGGTATCGCCGCATGGACGCCTACTCGCCGATTCCAATCGAGGAGCTGCACACGGCACTCGGGTTCCACCACACGAGAATGCCGCTCATCGTCTTGATCGGCGGGCTCATCGGCCTCATCGGCGGCTACGGCCTCGAGTACTGGGCCTCGGCGATCGCGTATCCGATGAACATCGGCGGGCGCCCGTTGCACAGCTGGCCGCAGTTCATACCGGTCGCCTTCGAGACCACGATCCTTGGCGCGGCCCTGGCGGCCGTGCTCGGCATGCTGGCGCTCAACGGCCTGCCGATGCCGTACCACCCGATTTTCAACGCGCCCCGCTTTGCGCTCGCGTCGCGTAACAGGTTCTTCCTGTGCATCGAGGCGCGCGACCCGAGGTTCGACCGCGAGGCCTCTCAAGCGTTTCTCGAGAGCCTCCATCCACGAGGAGTGTCCGAAGTTGCGTGGTAGATCGTCGTCTCTCGCGGCCGCCGTTGCCTGCTGCGTCGTGCTGACCGCCTGCCGGCAGGACATGCACGACACGCCACGATACGAGCCGCTCGAGGAAAGCGACTTCTTCCCCGACGGCCGGTCCGAGCGGCCGCTCGTGCCGAACACCGTCGCGCGCGGCCTTCTGCGCGATGACGAGCTGCTGTACACCGGCCGGATGAACGGCCAGCTCGCAAACCTGTTCCCGATGCCCGTTACCGCGCAGGTGATGTCGCGCGGGCAGGAGCGGTTCAACGTGTACTGCTCACCGTGCCACGGCCGCACGGGTCGCGGCGACGGCATGGTGGTCCGCCGCGGCTTCCGCGCGCCGACCTCGTTCGACGACCAGCGCCTTCGCGAGGCCCCGGTTGGTTATTTCTACGACGTGATCGCCAACGGCTTCGGCGCGATGGCCGACTACGCCGCGCAGGTGCCGGTCGCCGACCGGTGGGCAATCGTCGCCTACATCAAGGCGCTGCAGCTCAGCCAGCATGCCACCGTCAAGGACGTCCCGGCCGACAAGCGCGCGGAGCTCAAGTAATTTGCGATTCGTGATTCGTGCTTGTGATGTGAACCGATGTCAGATTTGAGTTACAGCGCGCCCCACGAGGTTGAGGCTCGACGCAGGCAGGTGATGCTGGCGGGTGCCGTCGGCCTTGTCCTGTGCGCGCTCGGCCTTCTGGTCGATCGCGAGCAGTTCTTCCGCTCCTACCTGGTCGGCTACATGTTTTGGCTCGGCATCGCGCTCGGTTCGATGGCGCTCTGCATGGTCCATCACATGTCGGGCGGCGCGTGGGGCCTGGTGATCCGGCGTATCTTCGAGGCGTCGAGCCGGACGCTTCCCGTGCTCGCGCTCCTGTTCATTCCCATCGCGCTCGGCATGCACGACCTCTATCCGTGGACGCATGCCGATCACGTGCAGCACAACGAGGTCCTGCAGCACAAGTCGCTGTACCTCAATATCCCGTTCTTCCTCGCCAGGGCGATGTTCTATTTCGCCGTCTGGATCGTGCTGGCCCGGCAGCTCAATCGCTGGTCGCTCGAGCAGGACCTGGGCGACGTCGTGCGCTCCACACGAAGGATGCAGCTCCTGAGCGGCGGCGGTCTCGTGCTCTACGGTCTGACGATCACGTTTGCCTCGGTCGACTGGGTCATGTCGCTCAATCCGCACTGGTACTCGACGATCTTCGGTTTCATCTTCATGGGGAGCCAGGGGTTGGCCGCGCTCGCTTTCACGATTGCCGTGGCCGTCATGCTCTCGCGCAGCGAGCCGATGGCGCATGTCTACCGGGCCGATCACTTCCACGATCTCGGAAAGCTCCTGCTGGCCTTCGTGATGCTGTGGGCCTACTTCAACTTTTCACAGTACTTGATCATCTACTCGGGCAACCTGGTCGAGGAGATTCCGTATTACGTCGCGCGCACGAGGGGAGGGTGGGGCATCGTCGCGCTCATCCTCGTGGTGTTCCACTTCGCGCTGCCGTTCGCGCTGCTCCTGTCCCGCGATTTGAAGCGCAGCGGAAGCCGGCTGATGGCGGTCGCCCTCGGCATCCTCGTCATACGCGTCGTCGACCTGTTCTTCCTCGTCGCGCCCGAGTTCGAGACGCAGGGCTTCTCGATTCACTGGCTCGATATCGCCGCCCCGATCGGGCTTGGCGGGCTGTGGCTCTGGTTGTTTCTGACCCAGCTTCGGCAGCGGCCGCTGCTTCCCCTGCGCGACCCGCATCTCGCGGAAGCGCTGGAAGGCGCGGGAGGGCATTGATCCCCGTTACACCCTATGGCAGATACACACGGACACACGTCGGCCGGCGATGAATATCGTGAGACGCCTCCCGGCGCCGGCTACGAACACACGGACGCGAACGTCGCGAGCATCCTGAAGTTCCTGCTCTGGCTCGCCGGATCGGCGGTGCTCATTCACGCCGGTCTCGCCTTGCTGTTCAACCTCTTCGTCGCGCAGCGGGTGGAGCGCGAAGCGCCGAAGTACCCGCTAGCCGTCGGCGAGGCACCGCGCCTCCCGCCGGAGCCGCGCCTGCAGCGCTTTCCGCGTGAGGACATCATGAACTTCCGGATTGGCGAGGAGGCGGCGCTGCATCAGTACGGATGGGTCGATCGCAGCTCGGGCATCGTACGCATCCCCATCGAGGAAGCCATGCGCCTCACCGTGGAGCGCGGGCTGCCGGCGCGCCAGCAGGATCCGGAGCGGGTCGCCGAGGCCGACCGCCTTCCGGCCGATTCGAGCGCCGGGCGCACGTTTGAGAGTCGCCGGTGACGACGTGGGTAGGCCGGGTCTTTAGACCCGGGTACATTCGCTGCGCCGCATCTAAAGATGCGGCCTACGAAAAGCCGTACGTAGGCCGGGTCTTTAGACCCGGCACTGGGCCGCATCCAAGATGCGGCGTACGACTCAAGGATGTAGGCGCGGGTCTTGAGACCCGCGCATGAATCAGATGAAAAAACCTCTTCGCGCCGCGGTAGTCGTCCTCATGCTGGCGGTACACGCGTCCGCTCAACAGGGACCCGGCCTGCCGGGAACTGTCGCGCAGGAGCCGGGGCCCCCAACGCGCGTCTTTGGCACGTTGGGGTGGGAGGAGCCGGGGCCCCCAACGCGCGTCTTTGGCGCGTTGGGGTGGGAGGAGCCGGGAATGCCGTCGACGACGGTCCCGCCGCAACTGGCTGACGTGACATTCGAGCAGAGGCTGAATGACCGGCTTCCGCTCGACGCGCGCTT